>JANJTG010000075.1 GCA_024711265.1 Bdellovibrio sp.
AAACTCTAAAATTCCCCGTCGTTCAGGCGAAAACCACAACATGGGAAGATTCGGCTGAGGCCAGGGAAAGATTCCCCGTGAATAGGCGGCATAAAGAGTGCCGACATCAAGCTTCCCCCCCACGGCAACAATGCCTTCAGCCAACGTGTCCCGCGGATCTGGAAAATCAACGGAAGAGCGCAAAGGCTTCACCACCATCACGCCCCCTGAATTTTCATCAGACACACGTCACACTTTCCGCAAGGTGTTTCATGTTCGTGACCAAAATAGTGATAAATACGATTCAAACGACACTCAGAATCTTGAGTCGCCCACTGGACCATTTTAAGAAGCTTGGTGTTTTGGCTCTTTAAGATCTCCACACCATTTTCTTGAGTGAACTGCTCGTCCGTCGGTTCGTGAACACACGTGTAAGGAAATGGTTCCTCCGACTTTTCCAGACAGCCCCAGCGCTCCAAAATACTGACGGCCGCTTCGGGACGAAAATCACGACGGTTTTTAAAGTTCATTTGTTCGCGTAAAAAATCAAATCCCCCCTGATCCACCTGCGGGCGTTTTTCCTCAATCAGTTGATAGATCTTACGAATGAACTCAGGTTCGGGATGAGACCACTTTAGAAACTCCATCTGAATGGACACGTCGTCTTGATCATAGAGCAAGTGGCAAGAAGACTCTTGCCCGTCCCGACCCGCGCGCCCCACTTCTTGAAAATAAGACTCTAATGCGTTGGGGGTTTCCGCGTGAATCAAAACGCGCACATTTTCTTTATCAATCCCCAAACCAAACGCAGGCGTCGCAATCATCAGCGGAGCCGCTTCGCTGATGAATCTTTTTTGATTGCGCTTCCGATCCTGAGGCGACAAATCCCCGTGATAAATCAGGTGCTCCATCCCCAAACGCTGAAGAGAGGAAGAAATTTTCTTTAACGTTTGAATCAACGAACAATAGACAATTGCGGCACCCTCATGTTGATGACGAAGACCCACAATCGCTCGGATTTTTTCGTCAATGCCGTATATGTCGTGAACGTTCAAAGCCAGGTTGGGTCGCTCAATCCCGCCGGAAATAATTTCAGCCTGAGGCATATTCAACTTCGCTAAGATATCTTTTTGCACTTCCGGAGTCGCGGTCGCCGTCAAAGCCAATGTCGGAGGATTCCCTAAAAGAGCCCGAAACTCTCCCACTCGTGAATAGTCGGGGCGGAAATCATGGCCCCATTGGGAAATACAATGAGCCTCATCCACGGCTAATAGCTGAATCGCCCGCCCCTGAATGGACTCTAAAAACTCCGGCTTGCGAAAACGCTCTGGCGTCACGTAGATAAGTTTAAAGTCCCCTTTAGCCAACCGGCTTTGACGAAGCTCCCGCTCATCTCGACTCAAGGTGGAACTTAAAAACGTGGCCGAAATCCCCAGATCCTGGGCTTTATAAACCTGATCCTGCATCAGCGCGATCAAGGGCGAAATAACTACAACCAACCCATCCCGAACCTTGGCCGGAAACTGAAAACAGAGACTTTTTCCCATTCCCGTCGGCATTAATGCGAGGAGGTCTTCATTTGCCCAAACTTTGCGCAAAATAGCCTCCTGCTCCCCCCGAAAAGAAGAGAACGGAAAATGGGAACAAAGCATCTGTTTTAAATCCACCATTCCCAAATCTTATCTGCACCCGAAAGCGATGTTCAAAATAATTCTAGGGAGGGCGGCCTGGACGGTCGCCCTCCCCTAAAATTATTTTGTAGCATTGCGTCGCGACTAGCCCGTAGAATCTTCTTTTGCACTCGGCTGTATTTGGTGATAATTCGAATGCTTTCATAAAATTAACTATTTAAATAAACAGTGACTCGTATACGGGGTCACTTTAGCGGTCGGTTCAAAGCACAGCTTCTGCCGACTTAAAGATAACGAAGGGTAACGATATGTCCAAAAAGTGGAATATTGATATGGTCAGAAACATCGGTATCTCGGCTCACATCGACTCGGGAAAAACGACGACTTCTGAGCGTATTTTGTTCTATGGAGGAAGAATCCACGCTATCCACGAAGTTCGTGGTAAAGACGGCGTGGGTGCGACAATGGACTCCATGGATCTAGAGAGAGAAAAAGGTATCACCATCCAGTCTGCTGCGACTCAGGTTCAGTGGAAGGATTACACAATCAACTTGATCGATACTCCGGGGCACGTGGACTTCACAGTGGAAGTTGAACGTTCTCTTCGCGTTCTTGACGGGGCTATCCTTCTTCTTTGCGGTGTTGCCGGCGTTCAATCTCAATCCATCACCGTTGACCGTCAGATGAAACGTTATAGCGTTCCTCGTTTGGCGTTCGTAAATAAATTGGACCGTCAAGGCGCCAATCCTTACCGTGTGACTGACGCTTTGATCGAAAAATTGCGTTTGAACGCTGTGATGATCCAAATTCCAATCGGTTTGGAAGATCAGCACAGAGGTCACGTTGATTTGACTGACATGAAGGCTTACATCAACGAAGGTGAAAACGGCGAGACTGTAAAAGTTGAAGACATCCCAGTTGATCTTGTTGATCAGGCTAAAAAATACCGTCAAATTATGATCGGTAAATTGGCTGACATCGACCCCACCATCGAAGAAAAGTTCTTGATGGAAGAAGAACCATCAACTGAAGAAATCCGCGCAGCTCTTCGTAAAGGCACTATTGCCTTGAAGATCGTTCCTGTTCTTTGCGGATCTGCCTTCAAAAACAAAGGTGTTCAACGCTTGATGGACGCGGTCACGTACTATCTTCCGTCTCCTGCTGAGAAAAAAGAGCAAGCTCTTGATCTTAACAAGAACGAAGAAAAGTTCGACCTCTTCCCAGATAACGCAAAACCATTGGTTTCCTTGGCGTTCAAACTTCAAGAGACTCCATTTGGTCAGTTGACTTACATGCGTATCTACCAAGGTAAGATGTCTAAAGGTGATTTCATCATCAACCAAGTGAACAAGAAATCCGTGAAGATTCCTCGTTTGGTTCGTATGCACTCTGACAAGATGGAAGACATCGACACGGCTTACGCTGGTGACATCGTGGCTTTGTTCGGTATCGACTGTGCGTCTGGTGATACTTTCTGTGACGAAAACATCCAGGCTTCTATGCAATCTATGCACGTTCCTGATTCCGTTATCAGCTTGGCTGTGGCTCCTAAAGACAAAGCTGGCGCGAATAACTTCTCTAAAGCGTTGCAAAAATTCCGTAAGGAAGACCCTACTTTCCGCGTTCATCGTGATGAGGAATCCAACGAGACTATCATCTCTGGAATGGGTGAGCTTCACTTGGAAATCTATGTTGAGCGTATGAAGCGTGAGTTCAATTGTGAAGTGATCGTCGGTCAACCTCAGGTTGCTTACCGTGAGACCATTTCTCAAGAAGCTGCGTTTGATTACACTCACAAAAAGCAAACGGGTGGTTCGGGTCAGTACGCGAAGATCGTTGGTAAAATCCAACCTCTTCCTCCACAAGAAGACGGCGCTGTTTTCAAATTCGATAACAAAGTTGTCGGTGGTCGTATCCCTAAGGAATTCATCCCTGCTGTTGAAGAAGGTTTCAAAGAGCAAACTGTTAAAGGACCACTCATCGGCTTCCCGATCGTGGGCGTTGAAGTTGTTCTTGAAGACGGTGCATACCATGATGTCGACTCTTCATACATGGCGTTTAAAATTGCCGGTATGGCGGCTCTTCGTGAAGTTTATGCTGCTGCGAAACCAACAGTTCTTGAGCCTATCATGAAGCTTGAGACAACAGTTCCAGACGAATATCAAGGTTCAGCGGTTGGTCAAATCAACCAACGCCGTGGTACTATCGTTGGAACTACTGCTTTCGAAGGCAACTGCGTGATCGAAGCGGAAGTACCGTTGACAGAAATGTTCGGTTACTCAACTGATCTTCGTTCTGCAACTAAAGGTAAAGGTGAGTTCTCTATGGAATTCGCGAAGTACGCTGCTGTACCTCGCAACATCCAAGAAGAGCTTGCGAAGAAATACCAAGCGAAGCGCGCAGCTGAGCAGAAGTAATTTCTCAACCACAAGAGAACAAATAAAAAAGCCCGATGGAAACATCGGGCTTTTTCTTTTTAAGCTCTCTTACTTCTGGCTATTAAAGCGGCCAGTGATTACAGAACTCATCGCTGTCTGTCGACAAGACCTTTTTCGTCTTCTTATCCACCACAGTCACAACGATTTTCGTGCATGTTTCTGAAGCGCTGATATCTTCTTGAATTGTCGTTGTATAAATAATCACATCACCACGATCTTCCGTCTTCACATTGCTGGTCACGGGGTAGGTTTTTGTCGTTGGAGCATAGAAGAGCTCTCCAGCCATTCCGCCGCCACCGCCATCGTAACCGCCACCATCAAAAGAACCACCACCGCCACCGCGGTCATTGCCTTCGTAAGTTTCTTCGCGAGAATCCGGAGTTTCTTCGCCCCCCGTGCGTTCATCACGATCTTTAGGAGCTGGCTCGGATTTCTTTCCTTTTTTTGCTGACACCAAATCAAGAGAATCTGTCGAAGCGCCAGCGTGGACCACCATCGCAAAAGAAACAAGCACTGCAAGTATTAACGATTTCATTTATAACCCCTTTGGTATTTCAAGGGCTGTCTTTAACACAAACAAAAAGCCCCCGCCATGGGCGAGGGCCGTCCTTACCATATTTTCACGGATGACAACTATTTAGACAGGGGCGCGACTTCCCCTAGAAAGTCCATCAAAGCCTGCCAAGAGCGACGGTCCGCCGCCTCGTTGTAGGCCACGCCTTTGGAGATGTCATTTCCTGCACTCTTCTGAGTAAAAGCATGAACCGCTCCAGAATAAGCGACAAATTGATAGTCTACTTTAGCGTCATTCATTTCTTTCATAAAACCATCGACATCTTTGGGAGGAACATTAGGGTCGATCGCCCCATGAAGAACCAAGAGCTTGGCTTTGATATTATTTGTGCTCTGCGGATTCGGAGTTGAAAGACCTCCGTGAAAACTGACCGCTCCGACCACCGGCAAACCCGCGCGAGCCGCCTCCAGGGCTCCTGTTCCGCCAAAACAATAGCCCATAATCACGATCTGCTTGGGGTCCACTTTTTTGCTCTTAACAATATAATCAAAGGCGGCCTTTTCCCTTTGACGATAGGACTTGATGTCGGACTTGTATTGCATGGCAAGCTTCCCGGCTTCGGAAGCGTCCTTAGGACGAATACCTTTACCGTAGATATCAAGAGCAAAGGCCACGTAACCTTTTGCCGCCAACTGCTCTGCTCGCATTTTCTCGTAGTCCGTCAACCCCATCCATTGATGAACAATCATCACAGCCGGACGCGGACCGCTCCAAGAGTCATCATAAACCAGGAATCCCTCCAAAGCGGTTTTCCCATCTTTATACTCCACGGTCTCAGACTTAATAGCGGCTCGAGCTTCTGTGCCCATCAAACCCCACTGCATAATCAGAACGCCTAAAAGAGCGAATAGGACCTTCATCTTGACTCCTTTTTTCTTTACTAAAGTCTATAAGGTCTTCGGCAACTGGGTCAAAATGGCGTTACTTCGCCCTGCGAACAGACAAATTTATGCCCAAAAGAAAATAAACAGGACCTTGCGAGTCGCGTTATAGACAGCCTCCTTCCCTGCTATGATAGACTTAGTCATCTATGGATTATTATAGGCCCTGGCCAATCACAATTAACCTCCCTGCATTGCAACCACTATGACATTACTTATCGTCTTGTTTATCAGCACCATTGGTATTTCATTTCTGTGTTCTATGTTAGAGGCCGTTCTTTTAACCTCGACTTCTGCTTACATCGGGGTGCTCGTCAAAGAGAATAAAAGAAGCGCCAAGCTTCTTGAACACCTCAAAGAGAATATTGACCGCCCGATTTCCGCGATTCTGACTCTGAACACTCTTTCTCACACCCTCGGCTCCGCCGCCATCGCATACCAAATTCAAGTTCATTTCGGACAAGAAGCCGTCACGGCCGCTTCTTTCATCTTAACTTTCTTGATTCTCATCGTTTCAGAGATCATTCCAAAGTCCATCGGGGCCGCCCACTGGAAAGCTCTTGTTCCCTTTGCGGCCTACACGATTCAACTGATGATTTTGGTTTTGTACCCTCTGGTACTTTTGTCAGAATGGTTGGGAAAGTTTTTTGCTAAAACCTCTGAAGATCCCGAAGTCACTCGCGAAGAACTTCTCATGACCGCAGAGATCGGCGTGGAAGAAGGAACTCTGAAAGGTAAAGAATCCAATATCATCAAGAATCTTCTGATGCTGGATAAGATCTATGTTTCTGACATCATGACTCCGCGTTCAGTCTTTTTTGCTCTTGATAAAGAGCTGACGGTGGAAGAGGTCTTTAACAAATACAAGCCATTGCGTTTTTCCCGCATCCCGGTTTACTCAGGAAGCCTGGATAATATCATCGGCATGACTTATCGTTATAAAATTCACGAAGCTCTTTCCAATGATCAACATGAAAAGCTGGTCGGCGATATGGTAACTCCGATCTCAAGCATTCCCGAGCGCATGACTGTTTCGCAAGTTCTGGATTTCTTCATCAAGGAAAAGGAACACATTGCTTTGGCGGTTGACGAATACGGCATCGTTGCGGGACTTGTCAGCTTGGAAGATGCGGTTGAAACTCTTTTGGGTGTTGAGATCGTCGACGAACTGGACAATGTGGAAGACATGAGAAAGTTTGCGCTAGAGCAGTGGCAATTGCGTAAACAAAAACTCCGCCGGAGCTAAGCATGATCTTGTTCTATATCCCCTGCCCCGACAAGGCCACGGCGGAACATATCGCCACCACTCTGATGCAAGAAAAGCAGATTGCTTGCGCGAATATCATTCCGGGCATGGAGTCGATGTATTGGTGGGAAGGAAAAATAGAGACAAGCTCTGAGTATATCCTCATCCTTAAAACCGTGAAAACCCCTGACGCACAAGACAGTGTCACAAAAAGAGTTCAAGAGCTTCACCCCTACAAGGTCCCCTGCGTAATGACCCTCCCCGTCCTGGGAATCAACGCGTCCTACAAGAAGTGGCTTGAAGAGAGCCTCAAGTAACATCTATGATCTCTCTAGACTTCAGGGGGATTCATGACAAAACAAGAGTTGGCAAAAAAGATTTACGATGTGGCTCATCTGACCGGCGAATTCAAATTGCGCTCAGGTCAGATTTCAAATGAGTACTTCGACAAATATCGCTTCGAAGCCCAACCGGCCTTACTTCGTGAGATCGCCAAACACATGGCGCCCTTGATCCCCCCGGGAACTGAGGTTCTGGCCGGACTTGAAATGGGAGGCATTCCTATCGCCACCGCTCTTTCGTTAGAAACAGGCCTCCCGTGCGTTTTTGTGCGCAAGGAAGCCAAAGAATACGGCACCTGCCAATTTGCTGAAGGCCTGGACATCCAAGGCAAGAGGGTTTGCGTGATCGAGGACGTCGTCACCACAGGAGGTCAGGTGGTGCTTTCTACGGCGGATCTACGCTCTCTGGGGGCCGAAATCAGCCATGTCCTTTGCGTAATCCACCGTGGCCCCGTATTCCCAGAACCGAAACTCACAGAGGTGGGCCTAGCCCTTAGTCCCCTCTTTATGAAATCCGATTTCTAGCCGATAAAAAGGACTGGTTTACCTACCAGGAGAAATAGGCATGAAAAGGTCTCAACGAGTTCTGACAATCTCTGCGATTGTTTTATCTTCTGCGACAAGCTTTGCGGGATATGATGAGTTCGATTGCCGCAGCAGTGGTTTAAATCTCAAGAATACCCAATTAGAATGTGTGTCCTGCGGAGCTCAAAAATACTTCGCAGATAAAGCGGGCGGTCGTGAGGTTGTCCCTTCAGAAAAGTGGCTGACTCTTTTGGGCACGATGGCGGTGCAACACGCAAAGCTGGATACCAAAGGACGCAACAATATTAGTGCGGATTCTGAAGCCAGAACCAACTACCAGATCTTTGTGATTTCCATGCTGAGAGATTACGGCTTCTGCCAAAAGTACATCAGCAAAGAACGCGCTCGCTCTGCCACCAATAAAAGTTCAGATATCGGTGGCGATGACTGGGGTCAGTATATTTATCCCGGCCTGACTCGCAATGCGAATCTCGACTATAGCGCGATGAAGTCTCTTGGAAAGTATTATGGTTTTGACAGCTCCTTCTTTGGCTGGAACTCCGCCGAGAACATGAACTATCTTCTTTTGAACAGTCCGGACCCTTATAAGAGCAACAATCCCAAAGACGCCGCTGACCAATCTTTCGCTGAGAAATATCCCACCTACAATCAAGGTCAGCAAAAATCGGAGCGACGTCCCGCATTCGTTCGACGTCTGAAACAAGCTTTGCAGTCAGAGTATGATGTGTCGGGAGAAAAGAAAACTTCGGGCGATCGCATTGTTCAATCCGGTGACAAAGACAACGGCTTGACAGAGTGTTTGCGTGAAATGGAAAGAATGCACGAAGGCAAAGGGGATCCTCTTTTGAACTCCTTCTTGCAGTCTTCGTCAGAGAACACCAACTTCTGTAAATCCATGGCGAACTCTTGCGAAATCTCAGCTGACTTTTGTGGGGCGACTTCGGCAAGCACCAAACCCACGAAACAACCGGACCCGATTAAACCAGGAGCTCTGCCTCCCCCACCACCTCCTCCTCAGCCAGCGAAAGTTCGCCAAGGTGGTGGAGTTCGATAAAAAAAAGCCCTCTTCCGAGGGCTTTTTTTATTGCCTTGCCACATTCTGCTGTTGGCACTTCCGATCAATTTGTTGCTTAAGGTAGGTCAACTTCGCGGTGGGATTCTGGATGTCCCACTGCCATTTAAAATCGCGACAATCTTGCCACCAGGGGAACACCATTTCCCCGAAGGTTTCTGACTTACTGTCACGTAGAAGACGTTTATAGACAAGATTTTCAATAACTGTGTAAGCCTTTTCGGGCAACAGTCCCTTCTGAATCAAGTCCAAGGTCACCTCCACCGTCGTCACAAAACCAATTTGTCCCGGCATGGTCGGGTGAGGAGATTCCCCCTTGGAAGAATACGCTTCACGGATGTAGCTCACCGATGGAATTTGTGGAAACTCTTGAGTCATTTGATTGTAAACCACAGCATCAAACTGGCCGTTGTCACCGAAGTAGATAACCAGCTCTGGCTTTTTTTCTATTAACAACTTGCGAATGACTTTTTGCTTCAGCTCGGGATCTTGCTTCATCCCCGGATTCATATGCAAGTTAGTGACGGGAAATTTATTTTCTTCTAGAAACTCACTGTGCTTGGATTTCATCAAAATCTTGGGCGCCAAGCTGACATAATGAAACTCAATGTCGTCATGATTGAAACTCAAAAGACGGTAAAGTTCAGACATTCCCACGAAGCGACTGTCGTCATCGAGGAAGGAACTCGCAGCCCCCTTTTTAGAGAGAACGTGACTGACTTTAATCGTGTCGTCGATATCTGAGATCACCAGAATTTTGGCCAACGCCGCCTGGGAAAAGCTCGACAAGAGAAGAAAAACGGTCAAAAGTCGTTTCATAAAAAGCTCCCTCATTCCAAACAACGAACGCACATTCACAGTGTCTATCCCCTAGACAGAGGCGCAAATACGGCTCAGTCTCCGCCCTCAAATGAAGATCTTTTTCATTTCAGTCAGCCAAGGGGAACAGAAATAGGTTCGATCCAATTTTCAAGCCAACTCCAATCCAAGGTCAGAGCCCTTTTGACACCAGTTCCCCTGGCCCTGAGTTTGCTTTAAGAGAGTCTACGGACTTTGCGAAGGCAAAAGTCCGCAAAAAAACACCATTTCAAGGGGCTCAACACCATGTCATTATTCAAAAATTCTCTGGTACTTCTGCTTTCGGTGACCTGTTTATTCTTTTCAACTCAAGCGGGCGCTCAAATTAGACCCGATGATCGCGTTCGCATGCTCGAAAATCGCGTCAATCAATTGGAATCTCTGATCAATCAACTTCATCAGCGGGTCAGTAATCTAGAATACAACCAACGCCCTCAACCCTACCCCGAACCGCTGCAGGAGGTCGCCTGCCTCATTGAAGACACCGGCTATAACAAAGTATTCCTGGGAAAGGGGCGCACCCGCCTTGAGGCTGAGGCTGTCGTACGAGAGCTCTGCGGTCGTGAAACTCATCCCACTTACTGCCAAGCACAACCCAAATGTAGCAATCCTCGCGAAGAACGTGGCATCAATGGAGCTCTTTGTGTCATGACAGATACGGGCCACTCAAAGACCTTCAAAGCCGAAGGAAAATCCCTCATTGAAGCCGAATTCAATGTTCGTAAGGCTTGTGGAAGCGGAACGCATCCTAGCTACTGCAAAGGTCCGATTCGCTGCGAATCCTTCTAAAACATTGAAGGATCACTCAAACAAAAAAGCCGAGACAGTCTGTCTCGGCTTTTTTAATTTCTAATTCAACACGATATCTGACTATTTTTCCCCGACGATATAAGCAATCCAGCTCTGACAAGCTTCGCCGTGATCCACACGTGTGAAGTTGCCATCCCCGCTGCCGTCTTTGGCGGTGCCTTCCCAATAGACATGCGTTTTGCGGAAGCCCACTTCCTGCATGATATCGCGGATTTCAGGAATCGACCAAACTCTCCAATCATAAGAGAAAACTTGTTCGATCTTCTTACCCCACACGCGGAAATGAATGTGGAACAAAGCTTCGTTCGTCACAGGATCAAAATTGGTCTGATCCCAATAGTAAGTGAAGCCTTCATGCTTAATGGTGTCCTCGATGGCATCATAGCACTGGCTACCACCGAAAATATCGACTAAGAACATGCCATCTTTGTTTAAAGTTTTATAAACGTTCGCAAAGTACTTTTTCAAAACGTCCCTTTGCTTGAAACAGAAATAAGAAAAATTCATCCCCGCCACAATGTCGGATTTAGGCAGATTGGGATCAAGAACATTACCCTCAATCAACTTCATACGACGTTGTTGCTCTGGCTTCATCTTCGCCAAATAGTGGTGCCGACCGTACGCCATAGGTTCAGGATCAAGATCAATCCCAATCGCCTCATGGCGAGGATTAAGCTTAATCCACTCTGTCGACAGTGCAAAGGTCCCACAGAAGTCCTCACGGAAAGTGCGCGGGCTTTTTCCTTTGAGTTCCTTGTAGGTATCACGGATAAAGACCACGTCGTTTTCAGCAGACTGAACCGCTTTTCGATAAAGCTCGTACTTATCAAAAAGGATCTTCGCACTTTTTTTATTTACACGACGACGCACTTTCTTTTTGTGGGACACTTCTTTTTTAGCCATTAGGGCACTTCCGCAACTACTTCGCGAATCGCGAGTTCAATATCGTTAATTTGAGGAACAGAGTTCTTCTCAAGGTTTGGATGTAAACCAATGCCTGGCAAGTTTTTACCCGCCAACACACGAGGACGCGCCATCAATTGATAGAACAACTCTTGGGTCACACGATAAGCCAAATGCTCACCAAAGTTCGTGACTTCGGTGTCTTCATTGACGAAAAGAACGCGTCCGGTTTTTTCCACCGAAGACTTAATCATCTGCCAGTCGTAAGGATAAATCGAACGAAGATCGATCACCTCAACAGAAATACCCTCTTGAGCCAACTTATCCGCCACCTCATCACAAAGATGAACCATGCGGCTATAAGTTACGACCGTGATATGATCCCCTGAACGCGTGATCTTCCCTTTACCGATTGGCACAAGGTACTCTTGAAGATCGGGCCACCGAGGCTTCCAACCTTCCGCATTTTGAACCGGCTTATCAATCATCGCCTTCAGTTCTTTTTCATCGGCGGGTTCGCCGGGAATCAGGTCTTCCCCCTTATGGCGCATCAACGCTTTCGATTTCAAATACAAAACAGGATTGGGATCTTGAATCGCCGACAACATCAAACCATAGGCGTCCAAAGGGTTTGACGGCATCACGATCTTCCAACCCGGAAGGCGAGACGCCCACGCATCAAATGAATGCGAGTGATAAACGGAACCAAAGATCCCCGCTCCTACGGGAGTCATCACCACCATGGGAAGCTGAATCTGACCATTCGTGCACCACAAAGTGTTCCCGGCAATTTTAAGAAGATCCATGGTGTTAAAAATATAATCCGCGAACTGGATCTCGGCGACACAACGATCCCCACCCATGGCAATTCCCATTGCCATGCCGATGATCCCGCGTTCGTCCAGCGGAGAATTCCAGGCCGTTTTCAAACCTTGAGTCGCTGTGAAAACACCCCCCAACGGAGCGCCCACGTCTTGACCAAATATATCTTTCACACCCAAGTTTGTTTCACCATAGTGAAGGGCCATTCGGATGGCCTGTGCAACACTTGCCATTAGAACTTCCTCCAATCAGCATTTTCATTGTTCACGTAGACATGATCCCAAACGGATTCCGGCGTTGGCACGGGCTCTTGTCGAGCTTGCTCTTGAGCAATCACACCTTCAGATTCGTAGATCTCCCAAATCTTTTTCGCCGCCTTTTCGGTCAACAGGCCAGCATCAATCAAACGCTTTTCAAAACTGAATACCGGATCAAACAACTGAGGTTTTTTATTAGCGCCATCCGCCGAAGAGTGACCATACAAACGTGTTACCATCGCCTCAATGAAAGAGGGCTTTCCGGTTTTGCGGATATATTCCATTTCCTCTTGCAGAGCGAGATAGGTCTCAACAGGGTCATTTCCGTTAATAACGCGAGAACGGATATTAAAGGCCCGCGCGCGATCGGCGATATGCGTTTCACCGTGTTGGCCCTCATAAGGAGTCGAAATTCCGTAACCGTTATTTTGAACAGTGATCAGAATCGGCAACTCTTGCCCTTTACGAGATGCCAACACTAAGCATGAAGCAAAATCACCTTCGGCGGTACCCGCATCACCACCCGTAACAATCGACAAAGATTTCTTACCGGCCCGCTTCTGCGCGTGCGCTGTTCCGCAGGCAATCGGATACTGAACTTCTAAAGGAGACGTTACAGGCGCCACATTCCACTGAGGAAAACAATAGTGACTGGAAAAGTTTCGACCACCTGTGGACGGATCTGTCGATCTGTTCATCATCAAACGAATAGAGTCGATCATGTTCATGCCCAAGGCCACCATAGTGGGCGTGCAGCGATAGTGTAAGTGGAACCAATCATGCTCTAAACCCTGACCTTTTCTGGCCAGCATCCCTAGCGGAACACCCCAAGCCTCTTCCCCGGGACCACCAATCCAAAAGTACGCTTCGCCGGCCTTGTAGATTTTAATTAA
>JANJTG010000083.1 GCA_024711265.1 Bdellovibrio sp.
CAGCTAGCGAAACTTTGACTTTGGAGTCAACGAGCCATGCTACAAAAGGAAAGGTTTTAATCAATCCGAGCGGAGGGAATGTTGGTATTGGCACGACAAATCCTTCATCGGGGGCCGCGATCACCGTGGATACATTGCCAGGTCATTCTATTGCTGTTGATACCTATGCAACAGATGGCGTTGCTGTCAGCGCATATGCGACTGACGGGGTTGCTGTTTGGGCATCAGTTAGCGGAAGCAGTGGATTGGGAGGTTTTTTTGAGAATACAAATGCTAGTGGTCATGCACTCTATGTGAATTACGGTCAATCCTATTTTCGACATAATGTAGGAATCGGGACGACAGCCCCTGGTGCTAAATTGGATGTAACTGATACAAGTACGACGACTTCTGCGATTATTGTTCCGCGTGCTGGAAACTTCACCGGCACAAGCATTAATGGAATGATTCGCTATAACTCAGTGGCAAATCTTTTTGAGTTCCGTCAAAACGGCGTTTGGGTAAACTATACCACCGTTTCAGATGGGCGTTTGAAAACCAATGTAACTCCGGTTGTGAACGGTTTGGACATCGTTAATCAACTAAATCCGGTATTTTACGATTGGGATCGTCGCAATCCAAAAGCGACAAGCTTTGAAGATAAGCACCAAGTTGGCTTCATAGCGCAAGAAGTTGAGAAGGTGCTGCCAGAGGTTGTCAATAGAGGTGAAGATAATTATAGATCGATAGAGTATGGCAAGATCGTTTCGGTTGTCGTCGCAGCTATTAAAGAGCTTTCAGAGAAAATCATGAATCAGGATGTGCACGCTGTTCGCCAAGCAAGGCAGTTGGCGAATATTGAATTCTCTAAGGCAGATAAGAGCGAAATTGAAAACCTGAGGGCAGAGAATGCGGAATTAAGAAAGCGTCTTGAGAGGATTGAGAAAGTAATCCACTCAAAATAATTGAAAGTTGCAAGACTTTTGGTCTAGGGGAGGACGGAGATTTAGGTTGAACTCAAGTTCTATTTTGAGGCGTTTGAACGGTGATGTGTCTTTAGAGGGAGGGCTGAAAACACACAAATAATAAGATATAGGCATAATTGTTTTTGACGATAATGCTTTGATGATATCATTACTGTATATGAATGACTTGTTTAATGGTCGGAAACGGATGGAAGAATATGAGAATCAGATCCCTTCAGTTTTTCCTGGGTGCCGGGGCGTTTCTGGGGCTAAATTTTTCTTTTATAAACTGCGGTGGCTCCTTCAACGTAAAAGAGCCGCAAGGCATTTCCGTTAGCACTGTCAGTCCGCTATCTGTGGCAAGTTTTTCCTTTGAAACGGTGGTCTTGGATGGCCTTGAAACCTTTTTTAGAATTCCCAATGCTCCCAAAGGTGTTATATATTTTTTCCATGGTGCTGTTGGCGGCGCGAAAAGTTTCTCCAGAAGCATTGAGGGGCGCGCCTATGCGGAGCGAGCCTTTAAAAAAGGGTATGCTGTGGTGTTTGTGGAAAGTGTGGACAGAGTTGAGAGAAAGTGGCGGCCAACCCTCGATCTTGATAGGAATGCTGAACTAAAGCACATCAGTAAGATCCGTGAATACTTACAGAAATATAGAAGTGTTCCAAATACCCTTGATCACTTTGGAGTTGGCATGTCCAATGGCGGCGGATTTGTTCCATACGCCGCTTATTACTTCAAGTTCGCTGCTATCGGAATCTATTGCGCTCCTGGCTATAGTCAGGTCTTTGAACAAACAGATTATAATATTCCGGTGTTCTACCTACGGGCGGCAAATGATAGCGTCGTTGAAGCACAGAAAATTCAATCAAATTACGATTATCTTGTCTCAAAGCGTGTGTCGGCAGAATTGAAGTTGCACACCCAAGGTGTTGTTAGCGCCTCTCTATTCACGAAGATTCCGAATGTTTCATCAGGGCAATCTCTTGAGATATTCAATGCTTTGATTACAGAAGGACTTATTGATTCTCAAGGGCAGTTTAAAAGGTCCCCTGCGGGCCTTTCTGCGGGATCTTTGCCAACTGCCTATATTGGTTTTTTTGCGGGTATCAATGAATTACTACTTGAAGCTTTTGCAGAGCACAGATTTAGTAGTAGATACGCCGATTTAAATCTGAATTTTTTTGATCGATATCGTTCGAATTAAATCCAAGGGATTTAGATTAATATTCAGATAATGATTGGTTTGTGAGATGCCAGGAGTAATAGGCATGGCGGCGAGGACTTTAAGATTGGCGACGATTCTTCCTATGTGTTGTCTTTGTTTTATTATCTCGGCATGTTCATTGGATGCTAGTGTTTTTGATGGGCGCTCACCGTTAGGCAGCCTTGAGAGCCAAAAGAGTAGGGAATATGATTTTGTTTATGGTGAGGTGGTGACTACTCATGGTGGCACCCCTGGCTATGTCGTGAAGGCTTTCATGGGTGAGATCCCTCAAAAGTCCGAAAGTCTAAACGGCAATCAGTGGAGGATCGAAGGAGTTTTTGTTGAATAAGATTTGTCTAGATAGCGAACCCGTCTAGGATTGGCGGGTTCGGCTGACTTTTTAAGCTAAAATGATCAGTAGGTCCAAATTCCGACTGTAGACATTAACTTGCCGGTAGGAATAAATCCAGCAGCTTGTGCCTTCATTGTAAGTTCGGTGGGACATCCATGGCCTGCTCGTAGAGCGATAGTAAAATTACGCGTTTCACCGAGGGGAGTTCCGTCAAAAACATCTTCAAAACCCGATGAGTATCGGATTTTAATAAAATCGAGATTAATTCTTGGCATGTGATATTTCCCCTTTTTCTCTACAAAAAATTGAATTTCCTTAAGGCTCTGATCGCAAATTCTAAATTGAAAGGTTGCGACAGATGATTCGGTTTCTTGGAAAGGTCCAAGGGAGCCAGAAAAACTGCCTGCAAAGGCTTCTGATGTAAGCATTAGCGTACATAGAGATATGACTAGTTTATTCTTCATATAAAAGAATCCCCATAAGTTAGGTGTTGATAAAGATTTAAAAGAAGACCTATCAACGGTGGTATTTAAAGGCAAGGTAATCGGGGTGACTTCTAGCTATTTGAAAGGAAATTGAGAGGTACTATAAACGATCTCACGATGACTTCGCAAAGACACAAAAACACGGTAGTTCTTCGATTTTTCGTTAAGTGATCTTTATAGAAGAGTCTAATTGACCGAGAAGCTCTTAGAGGTTCTTTCACAGCAGGAGAAACTTGATCGTAGGAGATGAGACGAAGGAGAAGTTTTGTGAGAAGACCCGTTGGTGTCTGGATTTTTTTACTACTGATGTTTCTGTTGCCCGAGATTGGGAGAGCCCAACACAAAGGAATCAATTTTCAAGCGGTTATAAAAAACCTGATGGGACTTATCCCAGTGCCAGCGGTTTAACTGTAACGCTTCAGATTTTAGATCCGGTAACTAACTGTGTTTTAAGGGAAGAGGAACATACCAGTAAAAATGTTTCCAACGGGTATTTGAATCTGATTATCGGCGATGCCAATGCTACGACCCCACTGGGTAAAAATCCGTCTCCTGTTCTTTCGATCACGGAAGTGATGGACAATAGCAAACAAAGAACCGGATTAAAATGCGTTGATATCCACAACAATGTCGTTGCCAGCAATCAAACTTATATTCCTTCCAATTTGGATCGTCGTGTCTTGCGGGTACGTTTGAATATCTTAGGTGATGACGTCGTGGCTGATTTTAATATGCGGGCAGTGGCGTTTGCTGTGAATTCTGAAATGCTCAATAGCAAGACAGATACGGACTTCGTCAATATCAACAATGCCAAAGGCGTCACTCAAGACAATGTCGAAAGTATTTTTCAAAGATTTACGAACCTCGATGCCCTCTTAAATAGCTATACAAAGTTAAACTCGTTGCTGGGTAATACAAATAGCACAGGCACGAATTTAGGGGTCAATATCACGGGGAACGCGGCCACCGCCACTACGGCAACAAATATTTCTGGAGGTATCAATACGTTGTCATAGTGATTGGTTCCTTCCGGCAAAAGATGAATTGAATTTGTTCTGGACGCCAATGAATTCGACGCAAAGAGCGGCAATCGGAATTAAAATAGATGCCATCGGGGCCGCTTTATCTTTGGCGGCCTTGGCAGCCCTGAGATTTGTGAGGTGCTAATGGTGCGTTAACCTGGTGTGTTGGGACTTGCCACTGAGATATATCGTGCAAATAGTGCTAGGGATAAGACTCCACACATTGAAACAATTATTGAGCGGTTGCAGGTCTTGGAGTTTCAAATTCGACTTTGTACGGGCGTTGTTCATAGACCTTTTTATCGAAGCATAAGATCACGCACTCTTAATAAGATGCGTGCACCTTTGGTCGGTTTGCGGTCCAGCCTTAATTCATACTTGGGAATCGTTCGGTGGGGGAAATCTTACCGCGTTCGCAAAACGATGGGATCTAAGTTGCACAGCCTTTTCTTAAGATTCTATGAAGAAGCACACTGAGTATCCTTTGAGAAAATCTCACATGTAAGCACGAGTGCAATATCGCTTTGTGAAAAAGAAGGATTTAAACTTAGGGTTTAATACCGTTTAACAGAATGTCTAAAATCTGTTCGAGTTCCTCTTGATCATTCCACTTTGGAGAAGAACCCATGACATGTTTCGCAAGAACATATGCCATAATGATTGAAAACAAAGTACGCGTGACAGTGACTGATTTTAAATCTTTTCGAATTTGCCCTGACTTTTGCAAATCCTCAATGGTCGCAATAGCCTCAGACCAGACCTCTTTTTCCCACAAGCCGATGACTT
>JANJTG010000430.1 GCA_024711265.1 Bdellovibrio sp.
ATTGATTTCTAATTCCTGAGTATGCGAAAGGACACCCGTTGTGACATATTTATAGGTCCCTGTATTTACGAATTGATTGGCGCCAACCTCACCACCATTGTCAAACTCTGAGCACTTAAATTTGATAGTTTGAGCCACACATCCAGTTGGTGGAGGTGGTGCCGCAGGTCCTCCAGGCGGCATAACCGGAGGCACTGGGTTTGGCTTCGCGATAGGCGGAAGAAGCGGCGGGGGTGCTGCTTTGGGGAATACTCCAAAAGGATTTTTCCGTGGATAGCAACTTGATGAAAACGTATTGTTTGAATTCCATCTGAAATCGCCAATAAATTGATTGTCGTCCCCGCAATAGACCGGAGCGCTTGAAAGATTTGAACAGGTTTGATTTAAATTTCCCGCATCGACTGACGTTAGAAATTGCCCAGGACTGCAGTCGGCCTTGAGACTGCGACAAATCGGTCTACCCGTCGCAGAGTCATATCCTGCGAAATAGGGTGTTGATGGATTAATCTGAGCACAGTCCGTTAAATCCTGCTGAAGCAGATCAAATGAAACAGGAACGCGGACCAAGGTGTCTTTGATATTAAGATCTTTGCCCGTATAACGAAGAATGAAGGAGTACTCTAAGGTGTTGCTGGTGCTATTGATGGCCCCACCGGAATATGGACTGCTAGAGCTTAAAGATGTCGGAGGAAGGGTGTTATTGTACTGCATAAGTTCAACGCCACAACCAGAAGCTGAAGCTGAACAAGCGGTCCCGGGGACGGGGATTTTTAGATAGGAAGAAATAACTTTTGATTTCACTTTACAGGTTTGAACACCAGTCGTAGTGCAGTCTTGAAAAGAAGAAGGGTGCGATAGTTGTGCGCGCAAGCGAAGCTCTACGGCGGTAAATACAGCACGAACGCGGGAAACTTTTACTTGTTGCAGTTGGTTTTCGGTGATTTCGGGAATAATCAAACTCAAAGCGGAAACCAACCCGACGGCGATCATAACGCCAATCAGGGCACTTCCTCGAGAGTTATTCATAGAAAACTCCCTCGACGGTCCAGCCATTTCCATTTTTGCTAGTAGTCTCTTCGCTGATCTCTCCGAACACAGCTCTGACCTGATACCCTGCACGTCCATGGGTGGTGGTCACAACTTCGCCCGAAATAAAATCGTAGGGTCCTTGGGTGTTTTTCTCGATGGGATTTTCCTCTTTAGAGCCAATAAGGGTCGCCTCTAAAGAACATCCTGTAAGAAGCATT
>JANJTG010000135.1 GCA_024711265.1 Bdellovibrio sp.
GCCGCGTAGTTATTATGGAAGCTTAAGTTTAGACGCATAAACTTTTGCTGAAGCTTTTGTCGAATGCTTTGTACAACGCACTCTGCGATATAGTTCATCAGATAGATGTGATAGTAGCGGCCAAGAGCCGTGACCAAGGCCAGGCCCAGCATGATCGGGACAAGTCTTAAGATTTCTTGGTGGTTGGAAGCCGAAAGAGCGTCAAAAAGAGATTTTGTCAGTAAGGCGACTCGCGCCGAGGCCAAGGCATAAGCAACACCCGTGATGGCGACAATGATGATCGTCTTTTTGTGGGGTTTAAGTTCTGCGACGAGTTTCTTTATTTCAACTAACATTCTTATTTCCCATTTGACGGGGCGGTGTGCCCCTCAATGTAGCGTCGGAGGTACTGTCCCGTAAGACTCTTTTTTACCTTCATGATATCTTCTGGGGATCCTTGCGCTACGATATTACCGCCTTTTTTACCCGCTTCGGGGCCGAGGTCAATAACATAATCAGAACCGCGAATCACATCGAGGTTGTGTTCAACCACCACGACGCTGCCCCCGGTCTCAATCAGTTTATTAAGAACCTTCATCAGCAACTCAACCTCCCGGAAGTGGAGCCCTGTGGTGGGCTCATCTAGAATGTATAAGGTTGATTTTTGCTGAACCTGGGAAAGTTCTTTGGCTATTTTTAGACGCTGGGATTCCCCACCACTTAATGAATTGGCAGGCTGGCCCAGTTGTAAATAATCCAAACCGACTTCCTTCAAAACGCTTAAGGGCTTGCGAATATTGGGGTGAGCGACAAAGAAATTCATGGCTTCATTCACAGTCATCGAAAGAATCTCGTGAATGTTCTTATTCTTATATTGAATCTCTAAAATCTCGGGGCGATATTTTTTTCCATCGCAGACGTCGCAGGGAATAACAACGTTATCCATGAACATCATGTCGATTTCTTCAAAGCCCGTTCCTTTGCATGCTGGGCAGCGCCCGCCATCCACATTCAAACTGAAAGTCCCAGGAGTGTAACCGCGGGCCTGAGCCTCGATGGTGGTGGCCATGATCGTGCGGATGGCATCGAAGGCCTTAAGATACGTGATCGGAGAGCTGCGGGCAGACTTTCCGATCGGAGACTGATCAATCAACAAAACATTCTTAATATGGTCCACACCATCTAACCCGGAGTAATCTTGAGCCGGAAGATAATCTAAATCCAAAGCTCGGGCCAAGGCGGGGTAGAGGGTCTTTGTGATCAAGGTTGATTTTCCTGACCCACTAACGCCAGTGACAGCAACCAGTCTGTTTAAAGGAATGACCACATCGAGGTTCTTTAGATTATGCCCCTTAGCACCTTTAAGCTCAATTTTGACTTTGTAGTTATCAACATCGACCGGTCTAACGACACGCAAGGGGTTCCAGTTTTTCGTGGGCTTCAAGTAGGGAACCGTGTTTGATTTTTCGTAGTTGTAAAAGTCTTTGGTAGTCCCAGAGTAAACGACTTCTCCACCAAGATATCCAGATCCAGGTCCCATCTCGATGATGTGTTCGCTTGATTTGATAACATCGTGATCGTGCTCTACGATCACCAGTGTATTACCAAGCTCTTTGAGATCTTTTAAAATAGAAATAAGGCGATCGTTGTCGCGAGGATGAAGGCCGACGGTGGGCTCGTCCAAAACATAAAGGGCTTGAGAAAGTCCCATTCCCAATTGGTTGGCAAGAATCAAACGCTGGTACTCACCACCTGAAAGAGTCCGAGTTTCCCGATTCAAAGAAAGATAGTGGACCCCTACGCGCATCAAAAACTCAAGGCGCGAGCGAATCTGTTTTAAAACTTCTCCGGCCACTTCTTGCTGATGAGCAGAGATTTCCAATTTCATGAAGAACTGGTGCAGCTCTTCAATAGTCACTGATGAAAGGTCATTAATATTAGAGTTTGCGACCAACACATGATTAGCTTCGGTGCGTAGTCGTGCCCCTTTACAGGTCGGGCACAAAAAGGGACTGCGAAAGCGCGAGATGAATACACGCACGTGCATTTTATATTTAATTTGATCTAGATATTCAAAAAGACCACGGACCCCGAAGAACTCTTTATTCCCATTCCAAATCACATCGCGATGAGCTTTAGGAAGGTCTTTCCAGGGTGTATGCACGTCGATCTTATTTTTTTTGCAATAGCTCAAAAGCTGTTTTTTTTCATGGGCCGCGCTGGGCATCCAAAAAGGACTTAAAGCCCCCTGCGCCAAACTCATATTGGGATTAGGAATCACTTTTTCTTCATCGATATCCAGAATATTTCCAAATCCCTTACAGGTAGGACAAGCCCCGATGGGCGAATTAAAGCTAAAAAGCTTTGAACTGATAGGCGGCGGCGTATAACCACAGACAGGACAAGAGGCTTCTTCGCTGACTTGAAGGCGCTGTCCTTCGGTCGTCAGGATTGTTGCTTTTCTAGAGATAAGAGTGGTGTTGTATTTGATGCTGGCTTCATAGGCTTGAGTCAACGAGTCGGCGATACGTCCGCGCTCATCTTCATTGAAGCTCATGCGATCAATGACAAGATAGAAGGTTTCTTTGGGCAGTCCTTTTTTGATAGCGGCAGCATCACCGATTTCAACAACGGTTCCCATTTCGGCTTGAGTAATTCCGCCAGGGGTCGCAACGACGACCTCTGGGGCCGCCTTCTTGGTGGCTTTTTTCCCGGTCGTCTTTTTAGTGGCGGCTTTAGCAGAAGGCTTTGATTCGGATTCTTTCGGAATATAGATACGAAGATAGCCGTCTTGTAAAAGCAGGGAGTGCAACTTCTTTCCCTGGGCGACACGCCCTTCCTCTGTGATTTCCACTAAAATATAACCACGTTTCCCGGTAAAACTTTGAATGACTTTATCCGTGGCTTCGGTGACGCTTTCTTTTTCCGTAGGACAGTGGTGTGTCGGGCAATACGACTTCCCGATCTTTTCAAACAACAGACGAAGATAATCAATAATTTCAGTTGTGGTCCCGACCGTGGAGCGAGAACTTTTAACCGTATTTTTTTGCTCAATGGAAATCGCCGGTGGAATGTTGCTAATGCCCTCGATGTCCGGCTTGGGGGCTTTATTTAAAAACTGTCGCGCATAGTTTGACATGCTTTCGATAAAGCGCCGCTGTCCTTCGGCGAATAAAGTTTCGAAGGCCAGGGATGACTTCCCGGAACCACTGGGGCCACAAATCACCGTCATAGAGCCAACGGGGATTTTGACCTCAATGTTCTTTAGATTGTTTTGTTTCACCCCCCAGAGGTGAATATCTTTCATTCAGAGAGATCCTGTTTGTAAAAGTCTGTGGCATCTTCCGCGTTGCCGTTGGAAAGAGTGGGCTCTGTTCCTTCAACAAAAGCCTGGCGAAGAATTTTCTTCGTTCCAGCAGAAGCAAGTTTTCCGGTTTCGCTATCAATGTTAGCAAAGACAATACCTTCGGGCACAGGGAAAGTCATCTGAGGAAGTCCTTCGTGAGCCGCTTTCATGTAATCCACCCAAATAGGTAACGCCGCACGTCCTCCGACCTCGCCTTTGCCAATGCTCTTTTCTTTGTCAAAACCCACCCAGACTCCTGTTGCGATTTGTGGGCTGTAACCGATAAACCACGCGTCATAGTAATTGTTGGTGGATCCAGTTTTGCCAGCGACTTCGCGTCCGACGGCGCGTGCGCGACCCCCAGTTCCCCCGGGATCTTCCACAACGCCCTTTAAGAGTGTTGTCATTACATAGGCCGTCGTAGGGCGAATCAACTGATCAGGATCTTGGAAAAAGATATTTTCATCAGGCTTTGTGCTTTTAGAGTTCTTTTTGGGCTCGGCCTGTTTTGCAGGATCGTTGAGACTTTCAAGATAGGCCTTGCGGCGTTGTTCGAAGTCCTCGGAGATCGCTCTAACCTCTTTTTCAAAGCGGCTGTCCAGAGTCACTGTTTGCAACAGGGTCTTGCCGTTTGCATCTTCAACTTTATGAATCAGCAGAGGAGAAATGCGCTTTCCTAGTCGACCAAACTCAGCAAAAACTTTTGTCATTTCGTAAAGGGTGACGCTGCTCGATCCCAATGCCAACGTGAAATCGGGATTGAGTGGACTGTAGATACCAAGGCGTTTTGCATAATCCATCGCCCAAGGCACTCCGAGATCTTCAATAATTTTTACCGTTGGAATATTTAACGACTTCACAAGCGCGTTTCGGAAAAGAATGTCTCCTCCAAAACTTTTCGAGTGATTTGAGGGTTTCCAAACTTTAGGATCTCCTTGTCCTTCGGAATCATCGGCGGAGCCACCTTCTTCATACACGATCGGAGCGTCCATAATCGGGGTAGCTGGCGTGTAGCCCTTATCAAGAGCTGAGGCGTAGACGATGGCTTTAAAGGCGGATCCGGTTTGACGAGGCGCTTGGATGGCGCGGTTGAATTCACTCTTAGCAAAGCTAGAGCCTCCGACCATGGCCAAAACATCCTGGTTATCTTGGTCAAAAGAGATGAGAGCTCCTTCCACCTGTGGTTCTTGGTCTAACTCCAAAGCGAGGTGTTTATCAAACTCAGGAAGATTTTGCGGAGCTTGTTTCTTTTTGGAAGAAGACTGTAGACGATTGGACGAGAATTTATCGCCAACAACCTTCACAAGTATGACATCTCCCTTTTTAAGAGCGTCAGAAGGTTTTTTAATTGCCGCCAGATCCCAGCGCGCTTCGGTGTCGGGCTTTCGCGCCCACGTCATAGAGTCGATGTCGATCAGTCCGCGGGTCTCAGGCAATTCCACATAGACAAGTCCCTGGGCATCATCGACTTTTTGCACGACCCCTTGAACGCTGTCATTGAGTTTGATGTACGGCGGAAGAAGGGGATGTTCTTTTGCGGCTTTGGCGTCTTTTGTCGGAACAATATCCGCAAATTTTCCTTCGGGAAGGATAGTTCTTTCAGGAGTGTAGTCTGAAACTAACTTCTTCTGAGTTTCTTTGAGGAACTCCTTAATGTCTTCTTCATCACTAAGGTTCTTGAGCGGTCCACGATAGCCTTGGCGTTTATCTAAAGCTTTAAGACCGGCAAGAACGGACTCCTGAGCCGCCAATTGTTTGTTGAGATCAAGGCTGGTGTGAATACGAAGACCTTTATCAAGAACCATGTCTTCGCCCAGTTGAGCGACAAGGAGTTGGCGGACCGTCTCAAGGTAAAAGGGAGCGTACTCTTCGTAGTTTTCTCGAACATATACTTTGATGGGCTCTTTGATTGCAGCTTCCGCTTGTTCTTTTGTGATGAAGCCTACGTCCGCCATACGTCGAAGAACATAGATTTGTCGTTCTTTCGCTCTGAGAGGATTGCGAACCGGGCTGTATCCGCTAGGTGCTTGCGGAAGGCCAGCTAAAATCGCCATCTCGGGCAAAGTGAGTTTACTGACGGGCTTGCGATAATAGGTTTGGGCCGCTTGTTCGATTCCGTATGCGCCTTGGCCAAAGTAAATCTGGTTTAAGTAAAGATAAAGAATGTCTTCTTTGCTCAGATTCTTTTCCATCTCGATGGCTAAAAGAATGTCGCGCAATTTTCTTGTCAGTGTTTTTTCCGAGGATAACAGCAACGTCTTCGCTACTTGTTGCGTGATGGTTGATCCCCCCTGAACCGATCGACCAGCACGCAGGTTGGCGAGGGCCGCACGGAAGATCGCTTGCGGATTAATTCCTTTGTGTTGAAAAAACTGATCATCTTCGGCAGCCAGGAAGGCATTGACGATGTCTTTGGGGATCTTTCCGTAAGGAACGAGCGTTCTTCTTTCGCGGAAGAACTCGCCGATCTTCTTTCCGTTTCGATCATAAACCTGACTGACCAGCAAAGGTTGATAATCTTTCACGGTGATAAGTTGGGGAAGGCTTGCTTGGACTGACTTGATGATTAAGTAAGCGCTGAGGATACCAATGAGGCCGAGGGCAAAGAAAAACAGCAGGATCTTTTTTAACACTGTGGGGGGCTCCTTTAACAAGCCCCCATTCTAACAGTGTGAACGGAGAGGGTCTAGGGACACTAGGCCGAAGGCGAGGTCGAGAATCTATCTGCGACCTGAGGTTTTTCCGTTGTAAGCTTTGACCTTTTTCTCAACCGCGCTCTTCAGTTGAGGGCACGCGGAGAGGTCTGGGTTGCTAGAAATACTCTCAAGAATATTCACTTGAGCCGAGATTTCACTGGATGCATCCGCAGGGCTGTACTCGGAACCCCGCTTGGGAGCCGCGCCTAAACTCATCAAAGACTGGTTGGCGCGATTGAGTGCCGCCTGTAAGCTAGAGCTCTTCGCCGCAAGAGTTTTTAGGTTCTCTTGCATTTTAGTATAAGCCGCCTGCATTTGTTGTTGAGAGCGAGTTCCTAGATCAATCACACTTTGAAGAGCGTCACTCTTTTCTTTTTGTGATGCTTGTTTCATTTCTTCAAGCTGTGTGGAGGCCAAATTCAAACTATTTTGGATCTCATCCATATTGGATTGAGCGTCGCTGATCTGTTGGTTGATTTCCTCTTGCTCTTGACGTTTGGATTCGTTCAGGGCCACGCGCTGTTGGTCAAAGGCGCTCATACAATCATTGTAGATATTGATTAGCTCGGCCTTTTTTTGTTTGGCTTGAGCGATATGGTTGGCGCTAGTGCCCGAGGAAACGCTGTCGTAGGATTTTTTGGCTTCACTCACAGCCTTCATGCAAGCTCTTTTTCCGGACGCCTCGGTCATGGCGATCAGCTTGAGTGCTTTATCGCGTTGAGACTGAATCAACTGACCACGAAGTTTGAGAACCTCCGCGGATCTTTTACGGATTTCTTCTTTAGCTTGATTTTGGCTATTGTTGAATTCGGCAATACGTTCACGCTCTTTTTCGCCGATCTCAAGTTCCTTCTTTTTATAGTCTTCTTGAGCCTTGGTTAAAGATTCCTGGATATCTTGGACTTGTTTGTTGTAGTCGTCTTGAATCTTTGCCTTATCGTCATTCAGATCGGCCAAATCTTGCTCGATGTCTTTAATTTCTTTTTGAATTTTATCTTTTTCCTGGAAGTAGTCGCGGCCACCCATTTGTGGACAGGCGGTGCTGATGCCCGAAAGGTTGCCTGCGGGCATCCCTAAGACGGTGGCAAAGGCAGAAACGGAATCAAAAGATTCTTCGCCCGAAGCAGAGGCACATGATTTGGATTTGCTGACACAATCAGAACCCATCCCAGCTTTACGGCAAGACTCCGCAATTTTAGTTTCGGCTTGTTTGTAGTCATTCTCCGCATTTCTGCAGAGTTCGCGACGCTCACGATCGCGACGGTTTCGTTGTTCTTCCTCATGAGCTTTTTTGGCTTCTTCACCTTCAAGGCGAAGCACAGTTTCAGACTCGGCCCAGGCGTGCTGAGAAAATCCTAAAAAAAGAGAAGTAGAAAGGACTGCTCCCGTCAGAGTGTTGATAAAGATTTTGACAACTGTCTTGTGGGTTTTGCCTGAAATCTTATTCATTTGAGTTCCTCCCCGATGATAATGGATGGTGCAATACCAGTACCAATTATCGGCAGGGATGAACAAAAGGTTTACATCTCATTTTGAGACGGCAGGTCTATTGAACGACACTTCCACAATGGGCACATTTACGTGCTTTTAAGGGAATAGCAGAAAGACACTCTGGGCACTCTTTGGTGTTGGGTGCCGGCGGGGCCTCCTCTTTTTTGAGCCTATTTGACATGCGAACAATTAGGAAAATAGCGAAACCAACAATGAGGAAGTCTATGACAGCATTTATAAAAAGACCATAATTGAGAGTCGCAGCGCCGGCCTTTTTGGCAGCATCAAGAGTGGGATAAACATCACCATTCAAGACAACAAAGAGGTTGGAAAAATCAATTTTTCCAAGAGCGAGGCTCAGAATGGGAGTCAGAATATCGCTAACAAACGAAGTGACGATTTTCCCAAAGGCGGCTCCGATGATAATCCCCACTGCCAAATCCAGAACGTTTCCACGCATGATAAAGGTTTTAAACTCTTTGAACATTGTAGTGTTCCTTTCTTAGAATTTCGCGACGAGGTTCATCGTACTCGTAGTTGTGGAGTACTTACCACCTGCGGCTGGCAAATTTTGATATTGTAATAGATAAGCTAATTTCAAGGAAAAGACCGAGTTCAACATAACATTTAAAGAGGCCTCGGTGTTGACCAAATAGGCATCGGTATTGGTGAAGTTGGGAAGATACTCTGCCCAGTATTTAAACGACAAAGTTTTATCCATCGACTTGTTAAACTCCGAAAAAAGACGACCTAAGTTGTCATGGGTCGTGCTGCCCACGGTCGGTAAAGTTTTTTGGTAACGATAACCGGCCTCTAAGAACCAATTCATCTCATCACTTTTAATGAGAGAGTATTTAAGACCCGCATCTGTAGAATCCCTTTGGATATAACCGTTGTAGATGTCACTTTCCGCTTTTTGCCCCACAAACACGCCGAAGTAATCCGTCAGTTCACGTTCATATCGGGCCCCAGCCTCCCAGTTGCGAGCACTTTCGACGCCGTTGGAATCTGTTTTCAGATAGCGACCCGAAGCAGTGTAAACATTTTTATCCTGCGTAATGACGGTTTTGGCTTTGGCGTTATAACTTTCGGAATTATTGTTGCCGCTGACAATGACCCCGCCGGCCTCGGCTTCGCCTGCGATAGGTTCTGAGGAAAATGCAGACATCGAAAATAGAAAGGTCCCCAAGCTTAGAACGTA
>JANJTG010000175.1 GCA_024711265.1 Bdellovibrio sp.
TAATGAAGATCGTACTAAACTTGATACAGTGATCTACTTTGAGGCGGGAAAAACCTACTACAGATCTGCGGCCATTTTAAAAGTACTCTCTAGGTTGGGTGGAGGCTATAAGCTCTTTGCAATCGCCACCGTGATCCCAACTCCTGCTCGAGATGCTCTCTACAACTTGATTGCTAAAAATAGATATTCCTGGTTCGGCAAAAGAGACTTCTGCCGACTCCCCACACCACAAGAACGCTCTTACCTGCTTCCCTGAAGAATAATCCCCACAAAAGGCCTGTCGGCCTCTGAAAGCTCTTCTAAATTGATCTCTTCAGGCAAACACCATTTTAAGGCATCGTGTTCTAACAATCGTATCTCTCCATGCGTAGCTTCCGCCCAATATACACGAAGACGAATCAACTTGGTCGGGTACGCAAAGTCCTGCTCACCAATCAGCGAACCTACTTTGATCGATAAAGACAACTCCTCATCGATTTCACGAAGAAGAGCTTGCTCGGGAGACTCTCCGACCTCCACCTTCCCACCCGGGAACTCCCAATGACCTGCGCCGCTTTGATCCGGCCCACGACGGACCACTAGAATGCGCTTTTCAGGATCTCCCACGCGACGAATCACCGCAGCAACAACCAAAACTGGTTCCGTCTTTAAAGCCATACAAACTATTTCACCCCTTATAGACCTAAGTATATAGGAGCCTTTTGTCTTTTTAGTAGAGTTGTTTTAATCTATTTCCATTATGTTCTCATATCAACGAACTCTGTCTCACTACAGTCGCTCGAACGTTGCTATTTGGTTAACCATGGCCTTCCAAGCTGGGGCCATTAATACAGGTGGATATCTTTCCTGCCATCGTTTTGTTTCTCACGTGACGGGCTTTGGAACCTTGATTGGCACGGAAGCGGCCTCGGGAAAATGGATTCCGGCCCTGGGGATGCTCACTGTACCAGGATTTTTTATCGGCGGAACCATGTTGTCGGCCTACTTCGTGGATCGAAGAATTCAAACCAATCAGCGCCCCCTTTATCCCGTGGTCATGTTTCTTATATTCATCCTTACCATGGCCGTCACCGCTGGGGGCAATCTGGGATATTTTGGAGAATTCGGCGCACCGATTGTGAATAAAGATTACCTTTTATTGGCGGCCCTTTGCTTAGCCTGTGGAATTCAAAACGCCACAATCACCTCTGCGTTCGGAGCCATCGTTCGCACCACTCACCTCACGGGCATCACCACAGATCTAGGGATTGGCCTTGTGCGCATGATTTTTCACTCTCATAAGATTCAACCCCGCACCAACGAAATTCGTGCCAATTGGATGCGTTTGGGTTTAATCAGCTCTTTCATCCTGGGTTCTTTCGCGTCAGCTTACGTCTATCTTCACGCACAATATTGGGGCTTCCTTATTCCCGGAGGAATTGCTACAATTCTCTTCTTTTGGAGCCTCATTCACTTTAACGACATTAACGGATAATGCAGCATGATTGACACCCACAATTCCTATTTCGTTTTCCTTATCAGCGGTGTCGCCCTGTTTTTATATGGAATGGGTCTCGCCTCGTCTTCGCTTGAAAAACTGATGGCGGGGAAAATCACCTCACTCTTAAACCATATTTCACAAAGTAAATTTTTGGCGATCTTAAGTGGTGTCGTCCTCACGACCCTTATGCAAAGTTCCGGCGCCGTCACCTCCATGCTTGTGGGACTGGGCTCGGCCCGCGTGATCAATCTTCGCCAAGTCATGGGTGTGATCATCGGAACGGCGATTGGCACTACGTTGACCGTTCAGTTGATTTCTTTGGATCTGGGGCAATTTGCACTGCCCGTTTTCGCGATCGCTTTTGCCTTCTACTTTAAAGCTAAAAAGACTGTTTTCAAAAATCTCTCATTGGTCTTCATGGGATTTGGCCTTCTTTTCCTTGGATTGAATTTAATCTCTTCAGCGGCACATCATTTCGCTGAAAATCCTATGTTGACTGACCTATTCCAAAGTGTTCGTGACAATCCCGGATATTCTCTTATGATTTCGATCGTCTTTTGCGCTTTCGTTCAAAGTAGTGCTGTGACGATTGGTCTTGCCATGAGCTTAGCGACCGTGAAGGCAATCACCTTTTACGACGCGATGATTTGGGTCTATGGAGCCAACATCGGAACAACTTCGGTAGCACTGATTGCTGCGGCTGGCGGAAATTACATCGGTCGCCAGGTAGCGTGGGCGCATTTCTTTTATAAAACTATCAGCGTGGTGATCTTTTATCCGTTCACGCAAATCTTTATCGATTTCCTATTGACCTTTGATACGACACTGACTCGCTCTATCGCCAATGCCCATCTTATCTTCAATATTCTTTCCGCCGTTCTCTTCTATCCTTTCATCAACAAAGGGGCGGAGATCATTGAAAAAATGTTCCCAAAAGCAGCCTCAGAAGAATTTGGCACCGAGTTCGTAAATAGAAACAACTACCAAAGCTCTGCCTTAGCTATCTCCTATGCCAATCGCGAAATACAAAGAACCGCGGACATCGTCTTGGGTATGCTGAAGGACTCCATTCGTCTTTTTGAAACCAACGATCCCAAAGACTTTGACTCCATCAAAGATCGCGACAACAAAGTGGACTTCCTTTATCGCGAAACAAAAATGTTCCTTTTGGATCACGCAAACAAATCCAATACCGTTGTCCACCAAAACGTCATGGATATGATCATGTTCCTCAGTGATTTAGAAAGAGCGGCGGATGCGATTGACATCAATATTCTTGCGTTGGCCATCAAAAAGAATGCTCTTAAGCTTGAGTTCTCTGAAGAAGGCTGGGCAGAAATTCGTCAAATGCACGAGCAAGTGGTGAAGGTGGCAGCGATGGCTATCAACGCCAACCAAAACAAAGAGCTTTGTGAAGAAGCGATTCATTTAAAGCGAGACCTTGCGAAGACCGAGATCTCTTTGCGTGAAAACCACATCAGCCGACTCAACCGAGGGCTTGCAACGTCCATTAACACCAGCTCTATTCACTTGGATCTCTTAAGTGAATATCGCCGCATTGCCAGCCTTCTTTGCAATCACGCCTACAACCAGAGGTCGACATGATGCAAAGTCTTACCCCTATTGGACTTTTGATTCTGTCCAATATTTTTATGACATTTGCATGGTATGGACATTTAAAATCCTTGCGAGACTCTGCCCTTTGGGTAGCGATCCTTGTCAGTTGGGGAATTGCTTTTTTTGAATATGTCTTGCAGGTTCCCGCCAACCGAATTGGCTTTCATCAATTCACCCTGCCTCAACTTAAGATCATCCAGGAAGTCATCACTATGGTGGTTTTTGCAGGATTCTCAGTTCTCTATATGAAACAATCCTTGAAGTTGGACTTCCTCTGGGCCGGATTATGCCTTATCGGGGCCGTTTACTTTATTTTCAGGTCCCCTTAACATTTCCGCTCACACTTCCATCTCATTCTAAGATACAATTAAGGCATATGAAGTTCATATATATCCTGGAAGATGATGAACGTA
>JANJTG010000264.1 GCA_024711265.1 Bdellovibrio sp.
ACAGTGGCTGCTGTTGCCGAATAATAGTCACTCGGAGTGATGGTCGCGACCGTCGTACCATTGAACACCAAACTGGTGCGCTGTTGTGGCAACCCATTGGCGTCCAAAATCACAGAGATCGTGATCGGCTTCCCAGTCGAATTCGTATAGTTTGTTGCTAAAGCACGACTGGCTTTCACGTCAGACCACGTCTGCGTCGCTCCTTCCGACATGGAGGTCCAAACACCCGCATTATTGCAGTACACAGGCGCGTGAGCGGTCATATCATAAGCAAAGGTCCCCTCGGGATTGCCCGCTCCACAGGCGGCTCCGGTTGCAACTCCAGTGCTTCCGGGGCGAATTCCGCCGGCTACATCCAATGTGGTCCCCGGTGTCGTCGTGCCAATTCCAACACTTCCCGAAGAATCTATTCGCATGCGTTCCTGCAAATTCGCCGTGTTTAAAGCGCTGGTTTCAAAAGTGATATAGGTCCCTTTTGCTGTGTCACTAAAATTTTGCGCAGATTTCATAGTGATTGCCGCAACCGTGGTCGACATTCCCGTCGTCGTTGCGCCATAACCTCCACCACCAAGGTAAAGGAGATTTGCATCAACACCGACTGCAGACGGTATCGCCTCATTCCCCCCAGCGGCCCGCCCCATCAGAATGGGTGATCCCCCAAAAGAAGTGAAATAAGTATTTGAGTTAGCGTCAGAAACTCTGAAATCGACAGAGCCGGGGGCGCCGCCACTCTGCCCGGTCCCGTGGGAAATTTTGATACTTCCACTGATCGTCCCGGCGCCTTGGCCATTACCACTCTTGATGACAACGTCTCCCCCATTGCCATTGTTGGGTGTTCCCGCGTTGATAAGAACTTTTCCGCCATGACCTCCGGGATTAATACTTGGACCAGCATTCAGACTTACATCACCTCCAGTGCCTGTTCCCACACCAGAGCCAGCGCTAATCGTGACAGATCCGCCGCTATAATTTCCCGTTCCCAAAGTTGACATGCCATTCGCTGCAGAGAGCCCCACGGAACCACCGATACCTTCTGCTGCAGTTCCTCCCATTAAAACAGCGGATCCGCCCATGGCTCCGGCTGCAGTGCTGGAGCCTCCCATCAATATGGCCGACCCTCCGTCTCCTCCGCCGGTCGCCCCATTTCCACCTTTAAGCGTTGCCGTTCCTCCTTTAGCGAACCGATGTTGACCCGACACATAGGCGCCCGTCCCTCCTGAGATATTCACGGCACCGCCAGATTTTCCGCCAGACAAAGCCTGCGAATCTCCGGCTGTGATATTCACCGCCCCGCCCAGATTGCTTGTTCCAGAGGCCGCGTGCTGAGCGACGAGAGTGATAGGCACTCCCGCCCCCGTGGCATTCGTTCCACCTTGCACATCCAAGGTGCCCGTGGGTGTGGTCGTGCCAATTCCGACATATCCCGTATTGCGATAGACACTGCCCGCTGACTCCGTCCAAAGAGACGAGGCAGGGAAATCGGACACTTGAGACGTCGTGATCGAGACATTCTGACAAGAAAAACTGTCTGTTGTTGAAGACCATTTCAAAGTTTGCGCTGAAGAGCAGATCGGAGGATTCACGGCCTCCCATCGAGTGAGTGTTGAGTTCCATGTCAGAAGTCCATCAGAGGGGGCTCCCGAAGCAACGATATTTCCTTGAATCTTTTCAACTTTCGTCGCCCCTTGTGTTCCAGTGACATCTCCAGCTAAAGAGCCGGAAAAGTTTGTTGCCGTTGTCGCGGTCGCGGCATTCCCCGTGATGTCGACACCCCAACTGCCACTGGCATTGGTTCGAATATCACTCATCTTCACTTGCAAACTGCTTCCTGAAACTTCAAGGCCTGAGCCCGGCGCATTCTTCGCAAAGGTCTGCACCGTCGGATCACTCTCAACACCCACGCCGCTTTCATCACCACAGGCCCAAGAGCCGGACACCTTCTTCAAAATTTTTCCATTGGCACAAGACAAGCCCCCAATCTCAGAAAGTGGAGACGGCACACTGGTTAACTTACTGTATGGTAGACTGACAACAGAGGACCCTGGAATGGAATCTGACGCCACAGGATCATAGGAGACAAAACTTGTCCCATTCCATTTGACGGACCCCCCAGAGGCGGACGTGATCGCACTTAAAAAATCCTCTAAGCGGCCTTGAGTCACCACGGCAGAAGTTTGAACAAAATCCGCTTTGGATTTCCCATCCAAACTTTCAGCATTCACCGCAAACGCCATCGAACGCATATTGAAGTCCGCCACAATCGGAATGGAATCAATTGTGAGACTGACCCGAAGCTTTCTCGAACCATTGGTCGCACTTGGGTCAAACTCTGTCACGCCGCCGTTCACAGATCCATCAGCATTGAGGCAGGTTAAACCCGTGATGGTGCTTGAGTTGTCCATCACCTTTTTCATCGGCAGTCCGGGATTATATCCCCCAACGGATCCCGTCCCAATCGCAAGATTGATGTAGCCATTTGATATGTTAACCCCATCAAACTGTTCTTCACGAAGAATGCAGCCGCTGGGCGAAAGGATTCTGGCGTTCACAGAAACACCAGCTCGCGTGGGATATTCTCCCGCAGGAAGCTTGATCACCCCTTGAAAACTTATGCCTTTGTGAGCTTGTGCGTTCGAGATTCCTGCCGAAAACAGAATTGATGCCGCGATCAGTGAACTGATCAAAAATGTTCTATTCATAAAATGCTCCCTCAAACACAACACCATTTGAGAGCGTTTTCTTTTCGGAAATCTCACCAAAGCTTCCCTGAATCACAACCCCGTTTCCCGTGGTTACAACCTCGCCTGCGACAAAGTCTGGATTTGTTCGTTGCATTTTTAAATTTGGATTGGAATCTGGATTGTTGCCAATCACAGAACGGGCGGTGATTAAGTTCGCATCTAGCGAACAGCCTGACAGAAAAATCAAAAGTATGATCCACCACGTTCCCATATTCATACTTTCTTATCGGTCAACGGCTGTGATCCATTGAGAGAATTATGCTTTTGGGGAAGTAAAGTGTGGATGGGCCCCGATAAGACCACACCTTTAAGGTGAAACGCGCTTCAAATCGTCCAAAGATGAAACAGATGAACGAATGTAAACTTATCTATATGTAATTCAACCCGACGAAACCGGCAATAAACGACTGTAAAAATCCAAGACCTTAGGATCGACAATGATCGAGCGCGGATTCCAACCAATCAGATGCAATCCCTCCGCCGAACGAAGACGACTCAAAGCCACGTAGGCATGACCGGGCTCCCAAAGCGAACTCAGATCACACCACAGATCCTCCAACGTTGCCCCCTGGCTTTTATGAATGGTCGTAGCATAAGCCAAGGTCAGCGGAAACTGGATGACCGACGCCATGATGTTGCCTTCGGCATCTTGCAAAGCAAAGGACGACTTATCCACTTGAACTTCGCGACCATTGTCTTTTTTGACGATGATCTTATCCAGAGCAATATCCGTAACGACTCCGCGAGTTCCATTCACCCAACGTTTTTGGGGATCATTCTGCAAAAACATCACCCGACACCCCAACTTCAATACGAGCTTCAAGGGGACCGGAGCGGTTTTCATCAAAATCTCAATGTGTTTTTCTGATCCAAAATAGATTGAGTCAATCGTGACTTCTTCTTCTGATAACTCATCTAACTTTTTTTGATTAAACTTCTCTGCATGAATTTTTCGAGGAAAAAGACGTGTTCCGGGGTGATCTTCGTCGTGAACCTGAAGATGATCATTTAAAAAATCACGCACACGTTCCGTCACCAAACCATGGCGGACGTCGCTAAGAATATCTAAAAAAAGATTATCGGAAACGCGTTGATTGTGCGAAAGCATGACGGATTGAAAACCACTCTGCCTCCAGACATCATTCATAAAACACCAGTCCCGCGGCCCCGTTTGGGTCACCGGTGGAAGTTGTGCAAAGTCGCCTACGGCAATAACCCGCATACCGCCCCAAGGAAGTTTTGATTCTCGCGCTCTTTGTGAAAGAGCTTCGGCGATCATCAAGGCCTGCCCCGGAATCATGGAGACTTCATCAATGATAACCCCCTCCACTTTGCGAAGGCGCGCCAAAAGTCGCTTGTCTTTGGAAGCCCGCTCGTAAGTGGCGTCGGGGCCCCCTTCCATAATTCCCAAACCAAAGAAGCTATGGAAAGTTCGTCCCCCCAAAAGAACGGCCGCCGCCCCGGTGCTTGCCAGAATTGGCATTTCTTTAGGGTCGATATCTTTCATGAAATGTCGAATTAAAAAACTTTTCCCACTTCCGGCCCCGCCGGTCAGAAAGACGTTTTCTCCAGAACGAAGAAGTTCCAAAGCGTCGGCTTGTTCTGGGGATAGTTCAATAGGAGTCTTTGTCATGACTGGAACGATCATGCCACTACATGATCGTCCCTACAAATATTTTTGCAGCAAAGAGCTTGCCGCAAAGAGGCCTCGCTTTAGCGAGAAAACTTCCCGTTCAAGGTCACATCGACTTGAGTGACTTCACAGCGCTCGATCGGACCACGAACAGGGTCCGGCATATCCCAATCGCAGCGACGTTCTGTTTTGCGGTAATCTAAAATTCTCACATTGATCGTGTTGTAGTCCTTACTGAAATAAAGAACAACTTCACGCCCCTGGATAAAACAAGTTCCGGGATCGAAATAGAATGCCGCAGAATCTACCACTTCTTTTCTATTCACATAAACCCACTTCAAATCATTGATGGAAGACTTACAGTGAGACGGCATAAAGCTATCGCCGCGAGAGTCTTTAAAGGATAAAACAGGTCTATTTCCCTCAAAAGCAATCGTCATCTCACCTCGACGTCCCTCGAACGAACCGGAGTACACACCCTCCAGCTTTTTTGCCCGAGCTAGATACTCGTCTGGGACTTCCCCGTTTTCAATCTCGATGGTTTTACAGGCAACCAAGGCTGTTGTTGCGAGCAACAGTAAAATAAACCGTTTCATAAATACCCCCTTCTTTTCGATTACCTGAGATCCTTAGTCCTGACAATGTTCTGAAGTCCATAACGCCCTCGATCATGGTCCCGGGGTCTTTCAATTAAGCCCAAGCAAGATTACCATCTTTAGTAACTTTAAACTGACAGAAAAGTAGGTCTTTCCGCTATGTTGAAACTGCTCTTGATCTCAAGTCTTGCCGCCTTTGTCTCTGCAAAACCCACAAAATCTCCGGCCCCCTCCTCCACCATCCCCGAAAAAAGGGAGTTCCCTCTGAATGCCGCCGTGAACCCTTGTGAAGATTTTCATAAATATGTGTGCTCAAATGCGGAAGCGTCCTTTAAATTGCGCGATGATCGCAGCCATCACTTGTTTGCGTTTAGTGATTCCCGCGAACGTCTTTTGGAAGTGCAAAAGAAGTTCATGAAAGAACTTCCCATGAAAAAAAATCTCGACCCACGCACGGAACAAATTCGCGATTTCTATCTATCCTGCATGAATGCGCCCGAGAAAGCCAAAGACGAAACCGCCGAAGTCGTGCGCATGACGACCGAAATTAACAAACTCAAAACCGCCGAAGAGCTTGTCCGTTATTCTCATATGAATATTGCAACGGGATTTGGTCCCTTGATTTCCATCTGGGCGTCTCCGAATTTGGATGATCCCAAAAAAATGGATGCGATGTTGTACTCAAGCTTCATGCTTCTTCCCGATCACAAGTATTACGAGCAGCCAGAGCTCATGAAAGACTATGAAAAGCTGCTGACTCTTTTCTTCCAGAACATTTATCCACAAATCTCCAAGAAGGCTGCGCTAGCCAAGGCACAAGACGTTATCGCCTTTGAAAAGGACTTCATCAAAACATATCCCGTAACAGCCGTTCGCCACCAGCGCTGGAGCGAAAAGCGTGTCAGTTCCCAAGAGGAGCTGCTTAAGAAGTACCCTCAACTTCAACTCAATCTTCTGTTTGAAAAGATCCCGTCGGAATTAGTGATCAACACTCCAATCCCCGAATCGCTGGATTTCATCAATGCAGAACTTTCCAAAAAACCATTGCAGGTTTGGAAAGACATTTATCTTTACCGCGCCCTGCAAGACCGCATGGACGATGCCTATCAAAAATATTTCAAAGCCGGATTTGAATTTGAAAAGAAGTTCTTCGGTGGCCCTCAAAAGCGCCCCGATCGTCAAGAACGTTGTACGTCTATGGCGACGGGCTATTTCATGAAAGAGCTGGACGCAGCTCTTCTGCCTCAAGTTTTTCCAAACTTTGATGAAAGCAAGATCACGGAAGTTGGGGCTCGTATCCGCCAAAGTATTTTAGACGGACTTTCTGCCAACACTTGGCTTTCCAAAGAAGGCAAGAAAGAAGCGATGGCCAAAATCAAAACGGCTCGTCTGCAACTCGTGAAACCACACAACGACAAAGAGTGGGACTTTGTTCCTTTGCGCCAGTATTCTAAAAATCACTTCATTCAAAATCAAAAAACCTACAACGGAGCTCGCTGGGAAAAAAACATGCAGGAAATGCGAGAGCCCGCCAACCAGGACGCCTGGGGAATGGGGCCTCTGACGGTCAACGCCTACTATAGCAGTAATGAAAATAAATTCGTGCTTCCCATCGGCATTTTGCAATACCCCTTCTATGACAAAGATGGCTCGGTCATTGAAAACTTGGGCGCCGTTGGAGCGGTTATTGGTCACGAGCTAGGTCATAGCATTGACGACAGCGGCTCTCGGTACGACTCTGCGGGACGCCTCAAACAGTGGATGACGACCAAAGATATTATGGAGTTCAATCTGCGCGGACAAAAAATGATCGATCAATTCAACCAAGCTGGCCACGATGGAAAGCTCACCTTGGGGGAAAACGTCGCCGACCTGGTCGGATTGACGTTTGCCTACAACGCGGCTTTCCCCAAAGGGCAAGGTTCTTTGGAGGACAAGAAGAACTTCTTCATTGCTTATGGTCGTCTGTGGTGCTCAGTCACTCGTCCCGATTATGAAAAGCTGATGAGAAAGACTGATCCTCACTCTGCCGGCTGGGCTCGCATTAACGAGCAGGTTAAACACCAACCTGCCTTTGCAGAGACCTTCCAGTGCAAAGAAGGAGACAAAATGACCCTTCCTCAAAAAGAGCGGGTGCAGATCTGGTAATTCTTGCTGTCTTTTGCAGCAAGTGTTAAGGTGGCAATCTTGACCTGACGCAGGAGGATTCTGTGACAGTGAAGTTAGTCAACTTCGAAACAAAAACTGAAAACCCTCAATTTGATGGGGTGTATGACATAGCACCGGTGGAGCTTCAACAGGTGCTATCGAACGTAAAAATGATCGATGTTCGCCAACCCGAAGAGTATATCGGAGAACTCGGTCATGTGCCAGGCGCTGAACTCATCGCCTTGGACACTCTTCCCGATCATCTTGAAGATTTACCCAAAGACCAAACTGTGGTCTTCATTTGCCGAAGCGGGGCTCGCTCAGCCCAAGCCACTGCCTATGCGAAAATGAACGGATGGACTCACGTTTATAATATGCGCGGTGGAATGCTTCTTTGGAACAACCTTTTGCTCCCTGTTGAAAGATAGAAAAATTATGACTGGAAAAGTATTTGTAAATAGAACTCTGAATCTTAAAAAGATTCGTTACATTGGTGTCGACATGGACCACACGCTGGTCCGCTACAACAGTGAAAATTTCGAACGCCTCTCTCACACGACCATGATCGAAAAACTGGTGAAACGTGGATATCCTGAAACTTTGAAAAAGCTGACGTTCGATTATAACTACGCCATCCGTGGCTTGGTGATCGATCGTAAAATGGGAAATCTGCTGAAGCTCAATCGTTACACAGCCATTCGTGCTAGCTACCATGGGCTGAAACCTTTGGATTTTAAAAGCCATCAAAAGCTTTACAAATCGACCTATATTGATCTTAGCAATTCGGACTACCTGGCCGTGGACACGTCTTTTTCTATTTCTTTGGCAAACTTGATTGCCCAAATCGTAGAGCTTAAAGACACGGATCTTGCCAATAAATATCCTGAGTACGCGCAAATCGCCGACGACGTCTTGGATGCACTCGACGAAGCTCACCGCGATGGCTCCCTGAAGGAGACCGTAAAGAAGAATCTGGATCACTACATCATTAAAGATCCCGATTTGGTGGCCGGTCTTGAAAAGTTCCGCCGTCACGGGAAAAAGATCTTCGTCTTGACGAATTCGGATTTCCATTACACCAAATTGCTTTTGGACTATGCCGTTCAACCTTTCTTGAAGGACTATAAGTCTTGGCAGGATCTTTTTGAATTCGTCATCACGTTTGCTTCCAAACCTAAGTTTTTCTACGAAAGCCAGAAGTACCTTCGCGTCAATCCGGCCGATGGTACGATGACCAACATGGAAGGCAAGTTAACTCCGGGAATTTACCAAGGTGGAAATGCGAAAAAATTCACCGCCGATTTGGATTTGGCTGGCGACGACATCTTGTACATCGGGGATCATATCTATGGCGACATCCTTCGTTTGAAGAAGGACTGCAACTGGAGAACCGCGATGGTCATCGAAGAACTCGATGAAGAGGTTAATAACAACAAGAAAGCAGAACCTTTAAATCAGGAAATCGAAATCTTGATGAAAAAGAAAGAGCCGTTGGAAGACGAACTGACGGAGCTTATGACTCGAAAAATCGAGAAGGCCGCAAACGTCAGTGAACAACAGATTGAGACGCTGCAAAAAACAATTTCAGAGATTGATGCGCAGATCAGCCAACTCATCAAGAAACAACAATCCATGTATAACAGCAATTGGGGCCAGTTGATGAGAGCGGGTAACGAAGAAAGTTATTTTGCTTATCAGTTGGACCGTTATGCATGCGTGTATATGGAAAAACTGGGTGATCTTTTGGACCTTTCACCCAGAACTTACTTCCGGGCGCCTCGTCGCCCTCTGGCCCACGAGATCTACTAAAAACGAAGGGGAAAGGTTTGAAGCCTTTCCCCTTTTTAATTTTAGCGGGCTGTCTGTTCAATCCATGTTGTCGCTTCGCTGACCTTGGCGTAGACACCAGGAAGATTCGCCCGGGCACACCCTTCACCCCAACTCACGACACCGATCAGGACATTTTGTCCCATCATGCCGCCTCGAGCGATCAGAGGACCACCGCTATCACCCTGGCAAGAATCTTTTCCACCACGGGGATACCCCGCACAGAGCATGCGATCCGTGATGGCATTTTTATAGTTTTTATTGCAAACCATGTGGGGCACCAACGGCACATCCACCTTTTGCAAGCGCGACGGCAAACCGAAAGAATTTTCTCTCGTCGCTCCCCAACCGGCAACGGTCGCCACAATCTGTCCGTCAGCACTGTCTGGGATATCGATTTCCACTGTGTTGATAGCAATGGGGTCATAACTAGAATCTTTTTCCAACTCAATCAAAGCAAAATCGAAGTCGGCATTTTTATCCGCATACTGAGGATGAGCAATAATACGCTTGGGCTTAATGACTTCAGCCTTCGATATATTCTTTTGATCGTGCAAACCAAGAACCACACTTTTTATCGTGGAGCCCTTCACGCAATGAGCCGCTGTAAGCACCCAGTTCTTCTTAATCAACGAAGCTCCACAGAAATGGCCCGAAGACCCCTGTAAAGACACGATGAAGGGAAACTCGCCCGCCGTCGCCTCAACTCCACCAACAATTTTTGATTGAAAATCCCCGGTTTTCGCCAACGAAACCGAAGCCGCAAAAATAAGACCTACCATCATAAGATGATTCATGAATTTCATTACTTATTCCCCTCTTGTCGTAATGAGATTTAACCTTTGCTCAATTTCACAGCATAGTTCGCATTACGACAAAGGTTTGTATTGGAACCCAGACGTAGGTAGGGGGAAATTCTTATCGATCGCGATTGCGATCCGCCAAACGACCATCAATCAAATAAATCTCTCGATCCGCTTGGGCTGCAAAGTCCGGCTCATGGGTGACCAGGGCAATCGTGGTTCCCAGTTCTTTATTAGTTCTCTTTAAAATCTGCATCACGATGTCGGCATTGCGCGTGTCCAAATTTCCGGTCGGTTCATCGGCGAAGATATAACGTGGCTGCATGATCAAAGCCCGCGCAATAGCCACGCGCTGCTGTTCCCCGCCTGACATTTGGGAGGGAAGTTTGTCCTTCTGTTTAATGACGTTGAGTTCTTCTAACAACGATTCCGCCATCTTTGTTTTTTCCTGGATCAGTCCCAGATTTCTTGCTGGCAAAAGCACATTTTCAATGGCCGTCAATTCCGGCAACAAATAGTGAAACTGAAAAACAAAGCCGACATTTTTGTTTCGAAAATGATGAATCTGTTCAATGTTCATCGTAGCAATATCACGACCATCAATCAGAACCTGCCCTTGTGTGGCTGAATCCAAAGTACTAATAATATAAAGCAACGTACTTTTACCACTTCCCGACCTGCCCGAGATCGAGACAAATTCTCCATCGCCGATAGTAAAACTCAGATCATGCAAAATACGCTGCGGAGGAGTCCCAAATTCTTTGATAATTCCACGACACTCAATCATGATTCGGACCTTATAATATCAATAGGGGTCAAACGACTAGCCTCCCAGGCCGGAATATAACTTGCGATAAACGAAGCGATATTAGCGGTAATAAAGGCCGTCACGTAGATGGACCAGTCATAACTCATCAGAAGATGATTGCTTCCCCCGATTTCAAAACCGAAGTCGATTGATCCTACCCATACGCACATTAAAAAACCAAGGACCAAACCAAGAAGTCCCCCGGCAATTCCCAACATAAATCCCTGATAAAGGATTAACTCTAAAATACGTTTCGGCGAATAGCCGATCGCACGCAAGATCGCAATCTCTCGGCGTTTTTGATTGATCATAATTGTAAGAACATTATATATCCCGAATGCCGCCACGATCAAAATCGCCGTCGTGATGAAATATCGAGAGAAGTCTTGCACCTGAATCATTTCCATAAAGGCTTTGTTGGCCTCTTGCCAATCTTCAACTTTGTCCGAGCTAATCAGTTGCCAGAAGTCGGCGACCTCAGATGATTTGTCGATATCTAACAAGGCCACGGCGATCTCGGTGATCCGTCCGGGGCTTTTCGTTAAAGTTTGTACGTTTTTAAGGTGAGCATAGGAAATGGACTCATCCAACTGTTTATTTCCAAAATGGACAATGCCCACTATCTTATAAGGCCGACTTGTTCCGATGCCGACGCTCACATTAATAATCTGATTTAGACGAGCCCCTAGTTTGCTGGCAACGCCACTTCCCACAACCAGATTATTCCCGCCGCCTCTCAGCGCAGAAAAAGAACCCTCCTTCAGATACTTTTCAATATTCGTCAAACGCGTGTGACGTTCCGGAAGGGTGCCTAACAATCCCACCGACACAGAAAATTTTCCATTTGTTAGAAGAGCATTGGCATTTAACCGCGGTGAAAAATCAAAAACATCCGCGTCTTCAGAAAGTCGCTGATACCATCCCTGATAGTTCTGCAAACGAGCCTCATCGCGTTTTCCACCCGGAGGCACCTTCCAAAACACCTTCCCCTCAGGACCATAAAGAGCCTCGGTCACATCTTTGGCCAAGATGTCTTGCTCAGCTCCAGTAATCAGAATATGGGCGGTGTTATTCAAAAGCTGTTCCGCGATGTACTGACGCATCCCCAGTTGAATCCCCGAGATGCTGACAAATAGAAGTGTTCCGAAACTGATCCCCAAAAGGATCAACATGGTTTGTTTCTTCCTCGACATCAGTTGGCGCCACGAAAGGAAAAACATAACGTTTACTCCTTCGGTACTAGAATTTCATCGGTCGGCTTCAGATCACTATTCTTAATTTCTGCGGAAAGACCATCCACCAGTCCCACTTCCACTTTAACCTTCTGAATGCGGCCGTCTCGGTCTACGGTCAGTGTTCCATTTCTAAGAGCTTTCAACGGCACCAAGGTCCCTTGAATCTTGCCAATTTCAATCGACACATCCGCCGTCATGCCGGGCAAAATACTTGCGCCCAGGTTGTTGATCTCGATATCGGCGATAAACTCGTCCCCTTTGGGGAAGATGGCTTTGACTTTGCCAGTAAGAACTTCGCCTCGCAAAGATTCAAAAGACACGCGGGCCGTTTGATCTTTTTGAATGCGCAAAGCTCCTTCCTGTTCAACAGAAAGCTCGATAAAACGATCCTTTAAATCTTCCATACGCAGAATCACACTTTGAGGAAGAGCCGTTTCACCTTCAAAGTTGTTGATCATGGTGACAGTGCCATCAAAGGGTGCTTTAAAAATCACATTACTATCGATGCGCACAAGATTTTGACCGGCTTTAACGACATCCCCTTCATTGACGTAGAGCTCACGCACAGTGGAAATCACCCCGAGCTTCACCTCGTAACGGCGGTTCGACTTGACCTTCCCTAAACCATAAACGGCCTCGGTCACTTCTCCCGTCTTCGGGCGCACTCGTGAAAACTGTTTATTTTGCACAACTCGCTGAATGAAACTTCCCGCCACAACAAGAACAATCACTACCACTGATAAAATAGCCAAAACCTTAAGTCGCTTCACATAAACCTCACCCCCAAAAGCATAACAAATAAACAAGAAGGTGCCTGTTTCTTTTTTAGGTCTACGGTGCAGCAAAATTGAATTAACTCTAAAGTCAGCTTACCAGGGCAAAGGCTCCCCATCCCGGAAAAACCCCCCATTGGGACCGCCCTTCGGAAGTGTGGCCGCCCAAAGAATGCCTTTAATCCCTTGTTCGACAGAACGATCGGCATTCGGACCACCCATGTCCGTGCGCACCCACCCCGGGGAAACCGAATTCACACAGATGTCAGCCCCTTGCACTTCGCTAGCGAAAAGATTGGTGACCATATTTAAGGCCGTCTTGGAAAGACGATATGCCGCCGAAGCCGATTGAGGCGTCGACAACTGAGCCATGCCGCTAGAGACATTCACAATGCGGCCATAGCCTTCTTGTTTCATCAAGGGAAAGATCTTTTGAGTCAGAAGAAAAGGACCCAATGTATTTGTAGTAAAGGTTTTTTGAATCGTCGAAGCTTTGGTTTTTAAAACAGAGCCGTTACCGCCATCTTCACTATCAATCAAGATGCCAGCATTATTAACCAACACATCCACAAAACCATATTCCCGGCGAACCTGTTCAACGAAATCACTGATACTTTTTTCAGAAGCCAAATCAAGCTTCATTGGAACTACGTCCAAGTCCTTCATCTTGAATGAATTAACTTGCTTCTGGGCTTTGTCGGGATTTCTCATTGCCATCAGAACCTTAAAGCCTCTTTGAGCCAAAGCTTCACTGGTGGCTAACCCCAGTCCTCGATTGGCGCCCGTCACGATGGCAATTTTTTTCATCTTCAGACACCCTTTAGTTTGGACGAGGAACTGGGCGTTCCTCTTGAGCTGGGACCAAAACTCCCGTTGTCCAGTTCCGCTGATCAATCACACATTCACTGGAAATCACACGCCAACGTTCGATCGGATACGAATACACAGTTTCTACCCAACCCCAACCATTCCAATCAATCACTCGACGATACCCATAACCATTTCCATCACGGACCGAACGAGTTTCACGATGGAACGTTAAAAGAGGATAGTGAAGTTTCAACTTCCCCTCCGTCGTCAGTTGAGCTTGAGCGGACTCATCAAAGACACAGCCATAGTAACCATCTAAACTGCGCAAGCGACCTTGCAAAATCTCTCCGGGCATTACGTCGCGATGAGTGGGCACCCTGAATTCGAAGAAGTAGTCCGAAGGAGCTCCGTTGGAATAATAACTGCGTGTCTTTAAGGTCAATCTTCCTTCAAAATCCACCAGGCGAACCACAGTCGCGCCATCTTCTGTTCTCCAAACTCCGCTCAAGTTATTCTCAGCGTGAGCAGACAAACCCAGACAGAATAAAAAAATAGCTGCAATCCATTTCATAATCTTCTTCCTTTTGGCGCCCAAGGGTTAGAAAAAGTCACCCGGCACCTTTTTATTAACGAGAGCCTGCATTTCGGTTAAACAGGATGATGTAATCTTTAGCGCCCGTCTGATCCATAAGCCCTGAGTACTTATTGTCTTCAATTTTCTTGCGATACGTTTTCCGAGCGATATTTTGGATCATGCAACCCAAAGCTCCTGTGCCCGCCAGATCCTTACCTTCTTCGATCGTGCACTTGGGTTCAAAGACCTGCTCTTGTTCGCGAGTCACTGGAAACTTCGTCACGGAAAAACTGACAACATCGAGCTTGTACTCGTCCTTCAAACGATTGGCAGGGTTTTTCTTCAAAAGTTGCGAAGAATAAATGTTCGGCACAATCACCGCCACACGCAAACCCTCTTCACGGGCCTTCTTCACGCCTTCGACAAAACGAGCCGTCTCTTCTTTAATATCAATTCGCATGTTGGAGTTGAAAAGCTCCACATATGGAAGCATGGGCTCGACCACAATCATGTCATACTTGGAGCCCGGCTCTTGATTGGCCTCAAAGAAGCCGCGCCATAACTCCATGTCTTCGATCTGATTGGGAGTGACCCCCAAAAGAACAATCGGCGCTTCCCGAACTTCTAAGCGCAGCCGCTCATAAACAGCCTTCCCGAACTCCTCGGGGGTGGAGACCTGAGAAAATTTGATTTTTCCGATCGACTGAGGCTGAATCGAAAAATTGGCGGCAAAATAAATACCGAGAGCAATAACGGCGATCGCGCAGAACCAGTAAAAGTACTTCATAGGCGAGAACTTCCCCTAGTTTAATGGCGAAGTCTAGCGCCTGTCGCGCCATGGCATTGAGCGTTGAAATCTGTTAGAATTGTGTTAGGTTGCGATCATTACATAGGACTTGATCCCTTAAAAGACAGGTACCCCATTATATGAAGGCGACGAACACGACATCTTCTTTTTCTTATTTGCTTATTGGCTCTGGCCGCGTCGCCCGACACCTCGGCCATTATCTTCATTTGTTAAATATCAGTTTCGATTCTTGGGATCGCTCTCAAGATCCTCATGCTTTGGCTCGCAAAGTTTCTGGTGCATCTCATATTTTGCTCGCCATCAGTGACAGCGCCTTGCCGGGATTTTATCGCCAGCATCTGGCTGGCCATGAAGCTTTTGTCGTTCAGTTTTCAGGCGCCCACCATTTTGAAGGCATGGTCTCAGCTCACCCCCTGATGACGTTTGGGCCCGAGCTTTATGATCTGGCATCCTATCAAAAGATTCACTTCACACTGACCGGCGCTTCTTCATTGGCAGAGGTCCTTCCTGGGCTTCCCAATTCTTTTTCTGAGATTGCCGCTTCCCAAAAAGCGCTTTACCACGCCCATTGTGTCCTGGGTGGGAACTTTGTGACTTTGCTGATTGCCAAAATGCTTGCGGGATTTGCTGAAATGAAAATTCCCTCTGAGGCCGCCCAGGTTTATCTTGAAAAAGTGCTCGCTAACACTTTAGCAGAGCCCGGCAAAGCTTTGACGGGGCCATTGGTCAGAAAAGACGTAGAGACCGTCACCGCAAACTTACAAGCTCTGGGAAACGATCCTTACTCTGATATCTATAAAGCTTTTCTCAAAACCTATTGGCCCGAGTATCCACGAAAGTGAGGCCCTTATGAAAACCATTCTCGACTTCCACGAAAAGAAAATTAAAAAACAAAAGATCTCGATGGTCACTTGTTACGACTACACTTTTGCGCGGATTCTTTCGGCCAGCGATGTCGATTGCCTTTTAGTCGGCGATTCTTTGGCCATGACGATGCACGGGCACAAAACCACTCTCAACGCCTCTGTGAATATGATGGCCTTGCATACGGCGGCGGTCGTACGTGGAGCCGGCGACAAATTCGTTGTTGGAGATTTGCCATTTATGAGTTACCGAAAAGGGCTCACGGCCAACATGACGTATGTTGAAAAAATCATGAAAGCCGGAGCCCATGCCGTGAAACTCGAGGGAGCTTCGGGCAATATCGAACTGGTCCGTCATCTGGTGGATTCGGGAGTCCCCGTGATGGGACACTTGGGTTTGACTCCTCAATCTGTGAATCAGTTGGGCGGCTTTAAAGTTCAAGGCCGCGATGAAAAAGCGCAAAAGAAAATCAAAGAACAAGCCTTGCAACTGCAAGACGCCGGAGCTTTTTCCATCGTCTTGGAATGCGTCCCCTCAAAACTGGCTCAGGAGATCACTGAAGCCTTAGACATCCCGACCATTGGCATCGGGGCGGGACCTGACTGCGATGGGCAAGTGTTGGTACTTCAAGACATGCTGGGAATGAACGAAGGATTTAAACCGAAGTTCCTCAAGACTTATTTCAATGGCTTTGAGACTTTAAAGGGAGCCTTTAACACTTATCACCAGGAAGTCACTCAAGGCATTTTCCCGACAGAGAAAGAGAGCTATTCATGAGTGAAGTTTTGCACTCTCCCGCCGAGGTCAAAATCTGGCGGCACTCTAAAAAAGGCAGCGTCGGTTTTGTCCCGACCATGGGAGCCCTGCACGCGGGCCATGAAGAACTTCTGCGCCGGGCGCGCAAAGAGAACGATTTTGTCGTGCTTTCAATTTTTGTAAATCCCACGCAGTTCAATGATCCTACGGATCTTGAAAAATATCCCAAAACTTGGGAACAAGACTTAGAAATGGCCAAACGAAACGGCGTCGACGCTATTTTGTTTCCTCAGTACAAAGACATGTACCCCGATGGATACCGTTATAAAGTCACTGAAAATGAATACTCCAAGCTGCTTGATGGCGCCCATCGCCCCGGACACTTTGATGGGGTGCTTTCTGTCGTCATGAAGCTCTTTAATATCGTTTCCCCAACCAAAGCTTACTTTGGAGAAAAAGACTATCAGCAAATGACGCTGATCCAAGGGATGGTTCAGGCCTTCTTCATGGATTTGGAAGTCGTTCCGGTTCCCACCGTACGGGAAAAAGATGGTCTTGCCATGAGTTCTCGCAACACCCGACTTAGCAAAGAACAAAGGGCTTTGGCTCCGGCAATTTATAAGGCCATCACCGAAAGCGCCTCTGCCGAGGAGGCCGCTGCGAAGTTGAGCTCTCAAGGTTTCGCCGTAGATTACGTCACAGACATCGGCCCTCGCCGATTTGTAGCCGCCAAGCTGGGCGAAGTGAGGTTGATAGACAATGTCCAAATCTAAAGTTCTTTTTATGATGACAGGCTCTATCGCCTGTTACAAAGCTTGCCATGTGATCTCTCGCTTGATGCAAAACGATTGCGAAGTCCAAGTCGTCGCGACACCTTCAGCCTTGAAGTTTGTGGGCAACGCTACCCTGGAAGGATTGACCGGAAAGCCTGTCATCAGTGATATGTACGCCATGGGGAATGTCATGGATCATATTCATCTTATGCGATGGGCGGATGTGATTCTGGTGGCGCCCGCCACAGCGAGCTTTATAAATAAAGCAGCTCAAGGTGTTGGGGATGATTTGCTGCAGACCTTGTTCCTGGCTCACGACTTCAAAAAACCATTCTTAATTGCGCCCGCCATGAACACCAGTATGTATACTCATCCAGTGACACAAAAGTCTTTAGCGACTTTGCGCGGAATGGGCCTACAAATTCTCGACACTGCCTCGGGAATCCTTGCCTGTGGCGAAGAAGGTTGGGGGAAACTTTTAGAGCCTGATCTGATTCTAAAATTCACACTGGACGCCTTGGCGAACAAGGATCACGGTGCTGGCACCTCTGCCGAGCCCAAACTTCCCACGTCTTCCCATGCGAAGATCAAAGTGCTTATCACGGCTGGCGGAACCCAAGAACCCATCGACACCGTTCGCGTGATCAGCAACTTAAGTTCAGGCCGCACGGGAATTGCTTTAGCCGAAGCGATGACTGCGATGGGTTTTGATGTCACCTTGTTGCAAGCCCACGCCTCTGCAAAAACGGACAACGTGACCCACCGAGATGTGTTCACCAGCTTTGCAAGTCTCGATGAAAAGATGAAAAGTTATCTTGCCAACGAAGACTTCACCCACGTGATTCATGCAGCAGCCGTCAGTGACTATTCTGTCGAAAGCATCGAGGTGGCGGGAAAGAAATACCGTCCCTTTGAAGTCAAAAAAGTCAGCTCAGACACCGAGACCATGAATATTCATCTGAAACGCAATCATAAGATTGTGGATCGCTTAAAGGACTATTCTAAGAACAAATCCCTTCAAGTTATCGCCTTTAAGCTGACTAGCCATGCTTCTGCCGAAGAGCGATTGACGGCTGTGAACAAATTATTTAAGAATTCCCACGCTGACTGGGTCGTTCACAATGATCTCACGGATATTGATATCGTTAAAAGAACTCATAAATTCACCTTACACAGTCCCCAAAAAGTTTTGCCTTGCGAAACCTTGGAACAACTGACCAGTGAATTAATTCATGTGCTTATGCCTAAGGACTCTTTATGATTTTGTGCCTGGATGTCGGCAATACGCAAATTTATGCCGGCCTGTTTGAAAAAGATAAAATGGTTCTGTCTTTCCGTAAGAACTCCAAAAGCGGCGCCTCCTCGGATGAAACGGGGATTTTTCTGCGATCCGCAATTCGGGAAAACGGATACGACCCTGCGAAAATAAAACAGATCGCCATCTGCAGTGTCGTGCCGGAAGTGGTTTACTCCCTTCGGGGCGCTTGCATGAAATACTTCAATATCAATCCCTTCATCCTTCAAGCGGGAGTCAAAACCGGATTGAAGGTGAAATACCGCAACCCCGTTGAAGTGGGGGCCGACCGTATCGCCAACTCGATTGCGGCAACTCATTTGTATCCGGGCCGCAACCTGATCTTAGTGGACTTGGGAACCGCCACTACGTTTTGCGCTGTCACCAAAGATAAAGACTATTTGGGAGGCTCTATCGTCGCGGGCCTTCGTCTGTGCATGGAAGCTCTTGAAAGTAAAACGGCGAAACTTCCGTCCGTAGAGATCACCTCGATGCATGAAGCCCTGGGACGCTCGACGATTGAAAGCATCCAGTCGGGCCTCTATTATGGTCACATCGGCACCATCAAAGAGCTGAGTGAACGGATCACCAAAGAGTGTTTCCATGACGAAAAGCCCTTGATCATCGGAACCGGCGGATTTGCTTATTTATTTGAAAAAGAAAAGATATTCGATGAGATTGTGCCCGATCTGGTTTTAAAGGGCATGCTGATCGCTTTGCAATATAACACTTAAGGACCTGCTATGAACATTTCAATGCTAAGAACCAAACTTCACCGCGCCACCGTCACCGGAGCAGATCTGAACTACGAAGGCTCTGTCAGCATCTGCCCGGATCTTATCAAGGCCTCGGGCCTTTTGATTAATGAACGCGTGGATATCTACAACTGCAATAACGGCGCACGTTTTTCCACCTATGTGATTAAAGGCAAGAAGGGTGAAATCTGCCTCAACGGAGCCGCAGCTCGCCATGTGCAAAAGGGAGATCTAGTTATCATCTGCTCGTATTGTGGACTTAGCCTTGAGGAGGCCCCCAAGCATGAACCCACTGTGGTTTTTGTAGATGAGAAAAACCGCGTCAAAGAAAAGCGTAGGGAGAGCCGCAAAAATAACAAATAGACCGATCAACGCAACGCGTGTATTTGTTCGAATTGTGTCAGCATTGAAAATTTTTCTTGGAAATGTACGCATTTTCGAGGAATAACTCTAGCACGTTACCCCGTATATGCTGCGAATAGGGCGCAGTGTTTCTACCAGGCACCATGAATGCCTGACTATGGAGGCTCTTGTATGAAGTTGTTCTGGACGTTTTTGGTTCTACTTATCGCAAGCGTTGCTCACTCGGCCCCGTCTTCCCAGGCGATTCCTTATTACGGCGAAAAATTCTATCTAGATCTTTCTACAGGCGTTTCCAACGATGCTTTAAAAAACAATATCAAAGCGGTCTTAAGAAGTTATCACCGCTCCGTGAAAGGCACTTACGATCAAATCGTTTCAGAGTGCACGGGGCAAGGTTGTTACGCCCAAACTTCTTTGGGTTATGACGGCGCCCGCGTTTTCTTGATGGGATCATATTATTTGATTGATCATGGAAACGGTTCTTACGGAGTTCGCGACGTTTATTGTGATACCGAAAAGACGGCTGAGGACTTCAATGGTCGCAGCACCCCCGGTCCTGATAAAATTCCTGACAACAACGTGATCAACGTCGAACACACCTGGCCACAAAGCCGATTCTCTGGCAGACACAATAAAGGCCTCCAAAAAGCAGATCTGCACCACCTCTTCCCGACCGATACACAACTGAACTCCATCCGTGGAAACTACACCTTCGGTGAAGTGACTCAAGATACGCAAAAATTAAAGTGTCCTGTTTCCCGCTTCGGTCGTCCTGCCAGCGGCAACCGCGAAGTTTTCGAACCACCAGCAAACCACAAAGGCAATGTGGCGCGTGCATTATTCTACTTCTCTCTTCGTTACGATCTTCCTATCACCCCTGGTGAAGAGGCCTTCTTGAAAAAATGGTCTAAAGAAGATCCCGTTGATGAAGACGAAGTTCATCGCAACAACGAAATTTTCAAAGCTCAAGGCAATCGCAATCCTTTCGTTGATTTCCCAGAACTTGAAGATAGCATTCAAGATTTCTAATTCTTCCAAAGAAAATGGAGCTTACTCATCAAGATATGATTTAAGCTCCTTGAGATGATACGTCCATCCGACTTTAAAATCTTTCATCAACTTTTCGCGATTTTTTTCGGGCAGACTTTCCCAGCCCTGATGTTTCAACGTTAAAGTGCATTTTGCTCCCTGGTCCTCAATAAGAAAGGTGCATTCTGTAATGGCCTCTTTGGGCCAATCTTTTTCTCGCCACGTAAAAGTGATTTGCTTTTTTTCTTTCACGAAAGTGACTTTGCCAGAGGCCAACTGAGCTTTCCCTTCGTCATCTTCCCAACGCTCTCGAAACTGTCCCCCCACTCGCGGTTCAATGGTGACCCCATCACCCCACCAGTTTTCCAACTCATCTCGATCCGTTAAAGAGTACCAAACCTCTCCCGCTGTAGCCTTAACCGTGATTGTTTGTTCAATAACTTCTTTCATGGCGAAATTCTCCTCATGTTCGGGAAGATCCTTCAGATTCCTTAATAACAACTATGGTATTAATTTCTTGTAAGGTCACCTTGCAGGTCAAAAAAGAAATACTCCTTCCGCCCCAAAATAGGTACGAAAGTCGACCTCTTCTTTCGTCTCAAGCTGATAACTTCTTCGGGGGGCTATTTAAGATACAGGAAAAAAAGCCGATAAGTTCGTCATGTTTAGTCGTCTCTTGTACGTCCTAGTATCGACTCTACTTTCTATTCCTATTGTTGCGGGAATGGTCGGCTGTAATATCAACGCTGGTTACTTCAACACAAATCCCCTGATCCCCACTAACATCGTTCTGTATAATCATGGCACCCCCAAGACTTACGAAACCGGCCGGGTTGAACTTCTCACTAAAGATACAAAACTTCGCCTGGAAGGTATTACCAAACCCTCGGTCAAACTGAAAATTTACACTTCCGCCTCCGATCCCAACTGTGAAAAACCTCCGCGCGACGAGGACATTCTTGGAACCGATGAAACTCTGCACATCGACTTTGGTGTCGATCTGAGTGTGTTGCCCGAGGGGACTCACACCCTGTGCATCTATGCTGAATCTCCAACCGAAGCGCCTCTTTGGAAGAAACTGGGCGACATCATTATTAAAAGAACCGTTCAGGCTTTTTCCGAAGAGTCTGTTTTACCTGCAGCTCGTGGCAACGATCGTTTACCGCAATTTATTGGAAAAAGTGAAGCCAACGCCCACCTTGAATTGTATTCAGGTTCGAATTGTTCGGGGCCTCCTTTGGAATTTTCCCAAGCCACCTCTGATGGAAGTTTCTCCATCAATCTGTCGGCAATAAATCCTATTTTGATTGACGGACCGACGGTCTATTCCGTTCTTGCCACGGACGTTTTAGGGAACACCCTCTGCTCACCCGGCATGGCATATACATTAGATACTATCATCAATCCAACCTCGATCACGGCCCTGACGCCGGCAAGCCCGTCAAATGTCAGCACTCCCACGCTCAGTGGGGTGACTGAGATCAACTCGCAGATCTCTTTATACGACTCCGCAACATGTGCGGGGCCCCTCTTGGGCTCAACCACCCCAGACTCAACTGGAGTCTTCACAGTCAGTTTAGACGCGCCTCTTGTTACCGAGACAACTTATAATTTCACTCTGCGAGTCACAGACGACCTGGGAAATACAGAGTGCTTCACGGGTCTCAATCAACCTTATACCTTTGATGTCACTCCACCGGCGTTAAACATTATTTCTCCGGCGGCGGGCACTCCTTATCAAAACGTGTTTGCTCTTTCTTTGAGTTGCGAAGACGATGCTGCGATTGAGGTCTCCGGTGACGTCGCCACGATTCTAAATCAGACTTGCACTGCCGGAAGCGTGACTTTGCATCCGTCTCTTTCTGGCGTTGATGGAACCAAGAATATCACCGTGAAAGCATCAGATGCCGCTGGGAATATCACCACGGCCACCCTTTCTTTGATCAAAGATACTGTGGCCCCGACTCTTCCCGCCGTAACAAGAACATCCGCCAGTCCCACGTCTTCCGCTGTAGCGACCATGACGGTGTCATCATGCAGTGATATCACCGAGGTCTTGGTGAAAGAAAGCTCTTCCCTCCCCACTGACGCCGAACCCGAATGGACTAGCTGCAGCACAGTGGCAAACGCCCTTCAATATGATTTAAGTCTGTCCAATGCCCAAGGAACTCGAAATCTTCGCGTTTTTGTTCGCGATGGTGCAGGCAATATTCAACCTTCCTTTGCGACGGTGCTTGTCGACTACGATACATTGCCACCGGAAATTCATATCAACCCTATTCCTGCTTTCTTAGGCACGAAAAGCTATTATGAGTTTCAATGGTCTCTCACAGAGGGAAATGTTCCCGCGGGCGCTAACTTCGTCATTCAATACAGTCAAAATGCGGGAAGCTCCTGGACCACAATCACCACGACTCCGGTCGGACGAATCGGAGCCGTGAATGGAAAGATCTATAAATACAATCTCTATCTTCCTGAAACCGCTGGCCCCACTCTTTTCAAAATCAATCTGACGGATGCCACCGGCCAAACAGGAAGCGATTCCAAATCCACCCTTCTTCTTTTCGATATCACGCCGCCAGTGATTACGGCCAACACCTTTAAAATCATCGGCTCAGAAGGCCCCATTACGACGTACAATCCCTTCGTGAAGGTGGAGTTTGAAGCAACTGACAACCAAACACCGATTACTCAGTTCTGCCTTAAGAACTCTTCCAATATCCCTCTGCTGACGGACCCTTGTTGGGTGGCCTTGGATGCTCCAGGAATTGACGTTCCTATTGATCTTGCTGTCGCTCTTTCTGGATATGATCATCTTGTTGATTGGATTCAAGGAACTTACACGGTTTATCTTTGGGTGCGGGATCAAGCGGGGAATATTTCCAGCAATTCCGGTCCGGTCAATAATGGCACGGATCGTATTTCTGTCACTTATGCACCCGTTCCTCAACCAATCTTAACAAATCTTCTGGTCGCAAAAGTGCCCGATCCCGTGACTCAACCGTCGCCTTGGGAGCTTGTCACAACCCCCGGAACACTTTTATATCTGAAGTGGAAACAACGGGTTTTCATGGGCACCGCCAAAGTCAGTCTGTGGTACACCATTGATGGCGTCGACTACACGATGATTGCAGAGGACCTGTCGCCGGGCGCAGGGCTTTCTTGCACAGTCAGTGGCTCCGATGATATTTGTACTTACAGTTGGAACTCAACAATTCCTGTCAATACATCTTACAAAATTCAAGTGCGCCTGGCTGATGGCATCGGTCAGACTATGATTAAGAATACAGTTTACATCAGCAATCCCAACTTCCGCCCCATTGGGGGAAATACCGATCCCGGAACCAATGGCTCTGCGAAAAGTGCGGCCTTCCGGGGAGCCTTCCCCGATAATGGATCTTTTGTTGTCAGTCGCAACGGAATCCTTTTCTATCGCGATATCGCTCGAGGGCTTTTGATGGTGGACCCCGCCAACGGCGTGCAAAAATTGATTCTTAAAGACACGGGCACCACAACTGGAGATGGTGGTCCTCTTAGTAACGCGACAACTCAAGGCATCTTAAAAATCGCCATCGACTTCCAGGATCGAGTTCTTCTTTTTGAACCAGATCGCATTCGGCGCATCAACACTCGGGCCACCCCCATGACCATTGAATCGATCATCGGCGCATTTGATGATGGACGTATCGGGACTAACACCGCCGATTATATTGCCGATCCTCATGATATAAAAATCCAACTCAACGCAACCTATCGGATGGCGGGACAGGGCAGCCCTTATTTGACCTTTTTAGTTCTTCCCAGCGGAGACATCTATTTTCAGTCAGACAATCTTCTGGTTCCACGAGCGGCCGGTGCTCGCATCCGTATTTATCGGGGCAGCGCGATTGAGCCCTATATCGACACCTTGCGTGTTGGCGGCGCCGGAGATGCTGCCGATGGGGCCACCGACATTGGCGCTTGGGATTTTGGAAATCTCAATTTTGTCTTCGATCCGTTTTCGAATGTCGTATCCAAGGCCTTGGTAATCCTGAATCACCCCAATCCGGGTTGCAGCAATTTTAACTACGCCAACGTAAGTCCTACAACCCTTCAATCTTTGGGAGGAGGACACCCGTCAACTCCATTCTCGACATGTGCCGCCCCCTATCGCGTTCAAGGAATGAACGGACAAATCTATGGTCTTAACAGAAATAATCCTTGGAGTTTTCAAATTGCAAAATTCGACGGTGGCGCCGGTTGGAATGCCATCATTGGAACAGGAAATCGCAGCAGTTGCGTGGATGGGACCGCCGCTCTTTCTTGTTCGATCATCCCCAATGATCTCTTTGTGTCCCAGACGGGCCAGATCTATTTCATGGATGATGGCCTGATTCGCATCGTCGGCTCTGATGGAAAGATCTACACCCTTTATGGTTACAATCTCAGTGCTGGTGATGGCGGCGAAGGAATGGAAGCGCGCCTCAATAACATCGTTTCCCTTGATCATGGAACTGGAGATAAAGTCATCGTTCTCGACAATCAAGGCGGACGCTTCCGCGAAATTGATCCCAAGGGAACCCCCGGCATCAAAACCATCGCCGGAAATGGCGCGGATGCACCAAGCTCTCAAACTCCGCTGGGAGTTGCTGCCAACGTCAATCCCATCGGCATGGGCTGGCAAGCGCCGGGTCGATTCACCAGTGATCCATCCACAGGGGATGTCTATTGGAACTGTGGTTATCAGTCTATATGCAAACTCAATCGGGCCGCCAACATCTGGCAAAGTCTTTTTGCCCTTGGTGGAGGCGTCGCTTGGGAAAGCACATCCCCTGTCTACTACAGCTCACTAGAAATCCCGCCGTATTTGATTGCGCCAAGCGCTTTTGCCAATAACGCTTTGGCCGTCGGATTTATTTCATGGAACGGAACGGATTCCTATCGCTCTGTACTTCGCGATTTCAGTTTGGCGGATGGTCTGACCAAACATATCGCCGGAAACAGTTCAACACTGTCGACGGCGTCCTGTTCCACCGGCACTGCTTCAGGTTGCTCGTTGGATACCGCTTACTACGGTTTCAGTGAGGGCGGCCCCAGTCCCGTGTTTCACTCCAATAGCTTCGGAACAAATTATTGGTTGGTGGCGACCAATCAATCAAAAAGAATCGTTAAAGTTGGCGGAGGCACCGCTACGAAACTCTTTGAACTGAACGAAAAAGCACTTTCCATTTTGGTGCAGGGGTCTTATTTCTATTATTGCTCCTCCGTCCCCAATACACCTTCAAAACTCTATCGAAAGATGACGACCTCGCCCTACACCGAGGTGGAATTGCCGTTGCCACATGGTTCAACTTGTTTTGGAAACAAGATCATATTCAAAACAGGCACTGGCGGAGAGCCGGATCGCATTGTATTCCCGATCAAACAAAATGGAATCTCAGGTGTGGCGGAATTCCTTGATCCTGAGAACTTTGTTCCCTAGACTTCTCTGCATGGCATTGACCCTTCTTCAGCTCCAGTCTGGCTATAAAGCTTTTGGCTCAAAATCTCTTTTTGAAGACGCGACGTTTGCAATTAACGAAGGTGAACACGTGGGTGTGATTGGACCCAATGGCGCGGGAAAGTCGACTCTGTTCAAAATTCTTGTCGATCAAGAACATCTGGATCAGGGGTTGGTCACCAAGTCTCAACAGTTGCGTCTTGCCTATCTTGAACAAGAGTCTGACTGGGACGTCAACGAGGTGGTTGAAGAGTATTTAGCAAAAAATTGTATTAAACCCCTGTGGGAGCTTAAACAGTTCGGCCTGAAGTTGGGGCTGACCGAATCCCATTTTCAATCTCATTTGAAGCAGCTTAGCGGTGGTTACCGCATGCGTGTAAAGCTTTTGTATCTTATTGGACAAGAGCCCAACTTACTTTTACTGGATGAGCCCACCAACTTCTTGGATCTTGAGACCTTGCTTGTTTTAGAAAGTTTTTTGCAAGAATTCAAGGGCGCCTTCTTGTTGATATCCCATGACCGTGAATTTCTTCGTCGAGTCACCGATCACATTCTTGAGGTGGAAAGTGGCGATATTGTCAAATTCCCTGGAAGTTTGGATGACTACTTTGAACAAAAGCAGATGTTAAATGAGATTTTGCAAAAACAAGTTCTCAGTCAACAAGCCAAAAGAAAGTCCATCATGGACTTCGTCACCCGCTTCGGAGCCAAGGCCACCAAGGCCCGTCAGGCGCAAAGCCGCCTGAAAGCTTTGGAAAAAATGGAAGTCATCGAAGTCAAGGCCGCCCCGACACATTCTCATATTCACATTCCTCCTGCTCGGGCGACCGGAAAAATGATTTTGGAAGTTGAAAACGCGGATTGTGGTTATGGCGAAAAAACCATCCTCAAGAATGTCTCTCTCCGACTTGAGCGCGGCAATCATCTGGGTATCGTGGGATTAAACGGCGCGGGGAAGTCGACTCTGTTAAAATCTCTCGGGGAACAAATTCCTTTATTGAAGGGCTCTATTAAGTGGGGACATCAAGTCAGTTTCTCCTATTTTGCCCAACATACACCCGAAGCTCTAAATCCCGAACATACAGTTTTGGAAGCCCTGGGCGCGACAGCAGACAAAGAAGTGACCCAACAAGATGTTCTTAACATTGCCGGAAGTCTTCTTTTTTCGGGAGACTCCGTTCACAAGAAGGTCAAAGTGCTTTCTGGGGGCGAAAAGTCCCGAGTCGCTTTGGGACAAATTTTACTTCAAAAGTCGCCTCTGCTTCTTTTGGACGAACCCACCAATCACTTGGATTTCGACACGGTCGAAGCCCTGACGACAGCTTTAGAGCAGTATGAAGGCACTATCGTCACCGTGAGCCATGATCGTGGCTTCATTGGGCGTGTCGCGAATAAGATTTTGGAAGTCAATCACGGCCAGTTGACTCTTTACCCTGGAACTTATGACGAGTACGTGTGGAGCTTACAAAAAGGTTTCTTGGCGGAACGAACCTTCGAAAATGCGCCTTCAACTTCCCGCCTTGAGGTGAAAAATGAAGAGGCTCCGAAATTCAATTACAAAGAAGAGCGTAAAAGAATAGAAGGACTGATTAAGAAAGCTCAAAAGCAAATCGAAGACTGCGACCGGAAGATCGCAGAATCCATGAAAATTCGTGATTCCCTGAATGAAACTCTTATGAGTGCTGTCGGCGAGAAGGCTGCCAGTCTTGCCAAAGAGCTTCATGAACTCAGTGGAAAGATCGAAGATCTCGAGAACTCTATGCTCGAAGCCATGGAGAATCAGCATACCTATGAAGGCGAATTAAAACAGCTTGTGGGGTTGTCATGAGTAGAATTCTGTTAATTGCATTCACATTAAATCTAGTGGCTTGTGCAAGCTATTTTAAAAGAAAAGAGTGCGAATCCATCAATTGGTTCGAGCATGGAAAAAAAGTGGCCTTACGTGGCGACTGGTTGAATGCCGATCAAACCGTGACTGAATGTCGTAAAGCGGAGGCCGACATTCAGGAATCTCAATTGGATCTGGGCTTTAAAAATGGCATGCAGAAGTACTGCAGCGGTCCTCAGGCGTATTTAATCGGAAAAAATGGTGACTTCTTTTCCCGGGATCTTTGCGAAGGACCCCAGATCAACGTTCTGATTGCAGAACACAAAAAAGGTATCGCCGATTACTGTGCCAAAACCAATGCCTTCAGTGCCGGAGCCTCTGGGAAAAAGTATCTCAATATTTGCCCCCAGAATCTGGAACCAGCTTTCTTACCTGAATACCGCAAAGGTCGAAAAAAATATGTTCAGGCAATGATTGAAACCACTCAAGCGGACATTCGTCAGTTGGACTCGAGTCTTTCTTCTTTGCGTTCGGATGTTAGTTTTAACAAAATTCGTCTGAATCAACTTCAGAATGAACAATCTTTGGTCGAAGCGCAAAAGAACACAACACCCCTTCAGGCCAGTAACCAACGAAGCTACCTTGAGAGTCGCCTCACGGTTTTGTCGTCAGAAATATCCAGTTTACGCGCCAAGATTTCGACTAGCGAAAGTGAAGCAAATCAGATTGAAAAAAACCGCACGGAAAAAATGAACGACTTAGCTGCTTACAAATCAGAGCTGCCAGGTCTTGATTAGCGCGACCACGTCACTAAATGATCAAAAGGCTCCACATAGGTCGGATGAGCTTTTTGCCATTCAGCACGCTCGGCACACGTTGGCACATACAACTCAATATTTTGAAAGGCCGTGGTACTTCCATCACCAAGATACTTGGTCGCTTTCAAAAAGTAAGTAGCCCCACGCTCAAGCGTCAGCAAGAACGACTTTTCAGTGTGGGCAACTGCAAAGGACTTCGAGAAAACCCCCTCTTGCGTTCCCACCTCTATCAGATATCCAAAAGCCAGACGATCCACTCTCCAACTGAAGCGCGCTAAAAGATCTTGAGAACAGGAGCTTGGAAGAGGTTTGCTTGGCGGCAACACGCCTCCGGCACTTCTAACCGATTCCTCTTTCGAAGAGCAGCCCACGGCCAACACACTCACCAACACAACTACTAGATACCTCAACGATTTCATAGAAAGACCTTTTCGTTAAGGCCTTATGGTACCTAAAATGAGGACTTGTTCAAGTATTTTAGTTAGGAACCCGGAACCACTCAATGGCATCCACGAAGGCTTTGGGCTGATAGGCGTTTGCCTGCTCGCTCCAATGAACCTCGCGCCACCCTAAACTTTTAAAGGACGGACTTTCGACGTCTCTTTTTTGAATGAACTCAAAGACATTTGAAACCTGCTCTAAATCTGTTTTCTTCATTAACAAAGACGGCAAATGAAACTGAATAAAGGCGATCCCCTTATTCTGCGCTCCAAAACCCTCGGCCCCTTCGGCAAGAAATCGTGAGTACAAAATCTCACGCTTTCGATCGCAGTGATCCACCACCAAAAGCTTTTCAGTGATATCTGCGTAATCAATGACGTAACTGAAATTATATCCGCCACATTTTTCAACGACCGTGCGATTGGCTCGAATTTGCCCGAAGGACTTGAGTGGAATAGGATATTTGGCAGGAAGCATCCAAAGTCCCGACTGGTCGCGAATGGCCATTTGCAGTTTCGGCTGCGCTTTGGCGATCTTCATAAATTGTTGGAAGACTTTTGAGTTCTCGTCCAAAGGTTCTTGGCTAACATAAAGAATATCAAAAGAGGCCTCCGCAAAAGCATCCTGAAATCCATTCGAACGCAATTCATTTGTGAAATTAGACACAAACAAACGCTGAACCTCAGAATCCTTCATTGCCGTAGACGTCGCCATGAAAGAGCTGACATTCTTAATGGCTTCAGCCGCCTTCAATAACGCGGTAT
>JANJTG010000279.1 GCA_024711265.1 Bdellovibrio sp.
TGGTCGTGATCTTCTTCAGCTTTCCGAAAGCTCGATGGAAGAAGTTCGCGGTGGCGAAATGGCGATGATCTTCCAAGAGCCCATGACAGCTCTGAATCCTGTTCTGACCATCGGTTATCAGATGGACGAACAAATTATGAAACACAAAAAATGCTCGCCTAAAGAATCTCGCGAACGCGCTATTGAGATGCTGCGTTTGGTGGGCATCCCTTCTCCGGAGCAACGTTACGAGTCCTACCCTCACCAGCTTTCCGGCGGGATGAGACAGCGGGCCATGATTGCGATGGCTCTTTCTTGTGATCCGACGTTTTTGATTGCGGATGAACCCACCACGGCCTTGGATGTCACTATCCAGGCGCAGATCCTGGAGCTCATCCAAAACTTGCAGGAAAAGTTCAATATGACCGTTCAGTTCATCACCCATGATCTGGGAGTGATTTCTGAGATTTCAGATCGCGTGATGGTGATGTACGGTGGACAGACCTGTGAGCAAGCTGACACTCAAGAATTGTTTTTAAATCCCCACCACCCCTACACGGCGGCCCTGATTGCATCGCGACCCAAGTTTGGGGAACGGGTTCAGCGCCTGACAACTATTGAAGGCAGTGTGCCCGCCCCCTTTGAACTTCCCAAAGGCTGTCCTTTCGTGAATAGATGCTCACGCGTAAAAAGTGAGTGCGCAGGGATCAAACCACCTCTTGTCGAAATCAAACCAGGCCACACCGTGGCTTGCTTCAATCCTCTTTAGTGTCAGGAAAAAGACTCATGAGTGAAATTATTCTTGAAGCAAAAAACATAAAAAAACACTTCCCCATTCGCAAAGGCCTCCTGCTTCGCGAAGTTGCTAGCGTCAAAGCCGTCGATGATGTCTCTTTGGTAGTTCGCAAAGGGGAAACCTTAGGTCTTGTCGGCGAATCTGGATGCGGCAAATCCACTTTAGGCAGAACCCTGATTCGCCTTTATGAACCCACCGGAGGCGAAATCACTTTTGATGGTCAAGATTTTTTAAACCTCAAAGGGGAAGATCTTCGCAAAAAACGCAAAAACATGCAGATGATCTTTCAAGATCCTTATGCCTCTTTGGATCCTCGCATGACTGTCGGTCAGATCATCCGCCAGCCTATGGATATTCATGGCGTCGGAACGGCGGCAGAAAGAACACAGCGCGTATTGGAGCTTATTGAGTTGGTGGGCCTTCGTAAGGCGCACGTCAATCGCTATCCCCACGAGTTTTCCGGGGGACAACGTCAGCGCATCAGTATCGCGCGCGCCATCGCCCTCAACCCTGAACTTATTATTTGCGATGAACCCGTCAGCGCCTTGGATGTTTCCATCCAAGCGCAAATCTTGAACCTTCTTAAAGATCTTCAAGAAAAACTAAATCTCACTTATGTGTTTATCTCACATGATCTTTCGGTGATTGAACACACGTGTGATCGTATTGCCGTGATGTATTTGGGTAAAATTGTCGAAATCGCGTCGCGCGATGAACTCTTCAAAAACCCCCAGCACCCCTACACTCAAGCCTTGATCGGCGCCATTCCTCGCGTGGGTCATGGAAAAAAGAAAATGAAGAAGTCTTTAAGCGGCGAAGTGCCCAGTCCGATCAATCCCCCTTCGGGATGTTCGTTCCACCCTCGCTGCCCGTATAAGATGGACATCTGCGCTTCGCAAGTTCCGACCTTGGAAGGCTCGGCCTCTCACCAGAAAGCGTGCTGGCTGCAGACAACACCCAAGATGGCTAACGATTGATTTGAATATTTATAACAAGGAGTATGTATGTTGAATAAATTATCGAAGGGGCTCTTGCTAGTCACAAGCTTAAGCTTTGCGACTCCAGTATTGGCAGCTCCTAGCAACGCGGAACTCAAGATTGGTATCTCGCAAGAGTTCGAAACCATGAATCCTTTGATCATGACCATGTCAGCGTCTGCTTACATGTATCGCATGGTGGGCCGTTCCTTGGTGGTTCTGACTCCTGAAGGAAAATGGGTCGCTCAACTTGCTAAAGAAATTCCTTCTTTAGAAAAAGGCTCTGCGAAGATCATCGAAGAAGGTGGTAAGAAGAAAATCTCGGCCACTTGGGAAATTCTGGACAATGCAAAATGGGGCGACGGCAAACCGGTGATTTGCCAAGACTTCATCACCTCCCATAAAATCGCAACCAGTCCCACAGTCAGTGTGGGCGAAAAAGAACAATGGACTCAAGTAGAGAAAATTGAAATTGATGCCAAGAACCCTAAAAAATGCACTTTCAAATATGAGAAGGCAAAATGGGATTTCTATCAATTGGCTCAATTCTTCCCTGTTCCGACTCACTTGGAACAACCCATCTTTGATAAATATTCAAAGCAAAAAGAGGGTTACGAAAAGAACTCTAACTACGTTCGCAATCCCACCAACCCAGGTCTTTATAATGGCCCCTATGTGATCTCTGAAGTGAAGTTGGGTTCTCACGTGGCGTTCACGCCTAATCCGCATTTTTATGGCAAACAGCCTAACATCAAAAAGATCATCGTTAAGTTGATTCCCAACACCGGCACATTGGAGGCGAATCTTCGTTCTGGCACCATCGACATGATCTCTGTTTTGGGCCTTGATTTTGACCAAGCCTTGGCTTTTGAGAAAAAGACTAAAGCTGAAAGTCTGCCTTATGTAGTGCACTTTGTGCCTTCAGTGACTTACGAACATATCGACCTTAAGCTTGACAACCCCATCCTCAAGGATGTGCGCGTTCGTAAAGCGCTTCTTTATTCGATCAATCGTGAAGACCTGGTCAAAGCCCTTTTTGAAAACAAACAACAAGTTGCCATTCACAACGTATCACCGAAAGATCCTTGGTACACAGCCGATCCTAAGATCGTCACTCTGTACCGCTACTCCAAGCGCGAAGCAGGAAAACTTTTGGATGAGGCCGGATGGAAAATGGGCGCTGATGGATACCGCGCCAAAGACGGCAAAAAGCTTTCTTTGATCTTCCAAACGACAGCAGGAAATAAAACTCGCGAACTGGTTCAGGTTTATTTGCAGAACCAATGGAAGCAAGCGGGCATCGAAGTTCTGGTAAAAAACGAACCAGCGCGTGTCTTCTTCGGCGATACAATGTCAAAGCGTAAGTTTGAAGGTTTGGCTTTGTTCGCGTGGGTTTCTTCTCCGGAAAACAGCCCTCGCTCGACGGTGTACTCAAAGGCGATTCCGAATTCTTCTAATGGTTGGTCAGGACAAAACTATCATGGCTGGACCAATCCTGCCGTTGATAAGGACCTGGAAGCTTTGGATCTGGAATTCAATGCCGCTAAACGCGCAAACCTTGTTCACAATATTTTGAAGGCTTACACGGCGGAAGTGCCCGTCTTGCCTCTTTTCTATCGCTCTGACATCTCGGTAACTCCGAAGAATTTGAAAAACTACAAGATGGCAGGCCACCAGTTCTACGAAACTAACAACGTAGAAGACTGGAATTTGAACTAACTTATTGGCTGTTGTGGAGGAACCATCATGACCGCATTTATTACTCGCCGTATTTTACAAACACTCGCAGTGATAGTCGTCCTATCCTATGTGTTCTATTATCTGATGAGTTTAATGCCCGGCGACCCTGTGGATATGATGGTGGCTTCCAACCCAAAAATCACCGCTGAAGACGTCGCTCGTTTGAAGTCTCTTTATGGATTGGATCAACCAACCTATAAAAGATATATCAACTGGGTCTCTTCCATAACCCAGGGTGATTTGGGTTACAGCCGTACTTATCGAGTGCCCGTGCAAGAACTCATGGGCCCTCGTCTTTGGAACACGTTTCTGCTGTCACTTATCTCGTTAACACTTTCGATCGCCATCGCGGTCCCACTCGGTGTGATCTCGGCCCTCCGACCGGGAAGTCGAACGGATTATTTTATGAATCTGTTCTCTTTTGCCGGAATCTCTATTCCTTCTTTTTGGTTGGCGATTGTTTTGATTATTCTTTTTGCCGTAAAGTTCCCCCTTCTTCCCGCGGGAGGAACACAAACTATTGGCGGAGAACCCTTGGGATTTTGGGCGGACTTGATGGATCGCTCGGTCTATTTAGTGCTTCCCGTTTTAAGCCTTTCCATCCAGCAAATCGGTCGTTTTTCTCGCTTCACTCGATCGGCGATGCTCGAAGCTATGCGCAATGACTTCATCCGTACTGCGCGCGCCAAAGGCCTTTCACGCAGTGTTGTGATCTGGCAGCACGGTTTTCGCAATGCTTTGATTCCTCTTATCACGATCTTGGCGCTTAGCTTTTCCGGACTTTTCTCGGGAGCTATTTTGACAGAGACAGTATTTGCCTACCAAGGGGTGGGAAAGCTGGTTTACGACTCTATCATCGGAAACGATTATAACGTCGCCATGATTTCACTAGTGATTTCTGTGAGCATGGTTCTGTTGATGAATCTAGTGGCCGACATTCTTTACGGATTTGCGGATCCGCGAATTTCTTACCAATAAGGCGATAATGTATGAACTCTAATGAAGTAGCTATGGACGAAATCCAGATTGATACAAATTCATTGTCAGCCAAAGATCGTGCGGAAATTGAAAAAGCTCAGCCGATGTGGAAAATGGTTCTCACTCAGTTCCTTGACCATAAATTAGCGGTCGTAGGTGCGGTGATTATCCATCTCTTTCTTTTGATTTCGATCTTCGCGGGACAAATTCGTTCTATCACCGGACTTGATCCCGATGCTCAGAACGTCGCCAATCGTTATTTATCACCCATGACCACAGCTCAAGTCGGTCAAGATGTTCGCGAAACAGAGGTCGAAAAGTTTATCAATGCTTTCCCAGAGAACGCGGATAAAATTCAAAAAGCACTTATTGAAAAAGGCCTAGTTCAAGTCGCGGAAGCGGATGCCATTTATGATTTGGCCGCTCGCGACGTCAAAGAAGCGATATCTTCTTTGCAATCTTTGAATCTTCCAGAAGCGTCAGATTTGATTTCAACATTTAAGAACTTTGAAACGTTTCATTTATTCGGAACAGACGAACTGGGGCGTGACGTTTTCATTCGTCTGGTCTATGGGACTCGCGTTTCAATGGGAGTCGGAGTTCTCGTTGCCATCGCCTCTGCACTGATTGGCCTTCTTATCGGAAGTTTGGCCGGTTTTTACGGTGGTTTAATTGACACCGTCTTAATGCGCGTCACAGATGCCCTTTTGTCATTGCCAACCATTCCTGTTTTAATCGTGATGGCTGCGATTGATTTAACCAAACTTCCTTGGCTTAAAGCGATCGTCAGCACGTCCAACGAAAGTATCTTTAAGATGGTGATCATCCTGTGTTTGTTCTCTTGGATGACGGTCGCACGTCTGGTTCGCGGAAGTATTTTATCCATTCGCGAAAGAGAATTCGTGTTGGCAGCCCGCACCCTGGGAGCGAAAGACAGCACCATCATTGTGCGCCATATGTTCCCGAATGTGATTGCCCCCATGCTTGTTTCAATCACCTTGGGCGTGGGCGAATCTATTTTGTTTGAAGCGGCCCTCAGCTTCCTTGGACTGGGAATTATGCCTCCCACTCCAAGCTGGGGAAATATGCTGAACAATGCCCAAGAACTGATCTATCAAGCCCCTTTCTTGGCAATTTTGCCGGGAATCTTGATCCTTCTCACAACCATCAGTTTCAACTACTTGGGCGATGGCCTTCAAGATGCGATTGACCCTAAGGCAATTCGTCGCTAGGCCACAGCCGACAATTGACTG
>JANJTG010000284.1 GCA_024711265.1 Bdellovibrio sp.
AGTTATCTTTTCCTCAATGACTACATCAAGGTTTTTACCACGGATCGCGTTTACCTGGTTGCGTACCAAAATCGCCGCGTGCCTCTAGGTTTTGAAATGAACTTAGTGGAATTTCAAAAAACGAATTATCCCGGCACAATGCGAGCCATGGCCTATCAAAGTTCCGTGGAGTATGATGGCGGGAATAAGGCTGTCATTTCTATGAACGAGCCCCTGAAATACAAACAATATTATCTCTATCAAGCCAGTTTTGAACAAGGCCCCAGTGGAGCCGCCATCGCTTCGGTTCTTTCCGTCAATCACGATCCTGGAAGAATCTGGAAGTACGTGGGCTCTTTGGTGATGTGTCTGGGTATTATTCTGCTTTTCTATTTTAAAAAAAGAAAAGTTTCCTAACACCACACCCTTTCACGAACTAAGCCGACTCTTTCTTGGCCCCCTCGACCAACCAAGATAACACGCGAACCAACTCATTGATGCTTGTCGTTTGCTGACTCATTTGATCCGAGAAAGCCGACACCTGTTCTGCCGCAGAAGCATTTTGCTGGGTCGAAGAATCCAACTCATTGATCGCTTTACTAATCTGACTGATCCCGGCAGACTGCTCCTGACTGGCAACGGCAATTTCCGTATTAATCTTTGAAACATTCGCAATCGTCGAAACGATCTTGTTTAACACCTCACCACTGGATTCCGCTTTTTTGGAACCCTCTTCGACTTTCATCGAACTGTCGTGAATAAGCATCGTGATGTCCTTCGCGGCGACAGAACTTCTTTGCGCCAAAGAGCGAACCGCTTCGGCGACAACAGCAAAACCTTTTCCTTGCTCGCCCGCACGCGCGGCTTCAACGGCAGCATTCAGGGCCAGTAAATTTGTTTGAAAAGCGATGTCGTCAATCACGTTAATGATCTCGCCAATTTTCTGCGAGCTTTGCGCGATTTCACGCATGGCCGTTACCAACTGCTCGACTTCTCCTTTTCCATTTTCAACAATAATCCGACCTTGATTGGATATGTCGGCGGCTTGCTTTGCTCTTTGTGAGTTCTGAGAAACAATACTGTTGAGTTCTTCCATGGAGGCCACAACCTCTTCCAAGGCACTGGCGGACTCGACAGCACCACTAGCCACTTGCTGACTGGCGGCCGTTAACTGCTGACTTCCCGAAGAGATGGTTTCAGAAGCATCAGACAAACTAGAAACCGTTTCATTCAATGCCTTGGTCAGACTGCGAACCATCACAACTGCCAAAGCCACCACGGCCACAAATAAAAGTGAAACAACACCTAAGGTAAAAACAAAAACATGAAAAGCCTTTTCATGAATGGCCTGAAGCTTCGCCTCAACTTGCTCAACTTCAAAGATGATAATACCGCCAATTGCATTTAAGGGTTTTGTAATGGAATCAAAAAAAGCTGCGGGATTTTCTGAGTAATTTCCTTCAGAAGCTTTGCCAACGACGCGGGTGTAAGTTTCTTGAACTTTTAACCAGTCCGTCGATTTTTTAAACTCGGTGAGTTTAGCCCTGGCCTCAGGAGAAATCATCAAAGTGGGAGCATCAAAACTTAACGACACTCCCGTTCGCAAGTTCTCAAGTGATGAGACTTGTAAAAACGAAAGAGGTTTATCCGCCGCCAAAACATTCGAAAAGCTGGCTCTGAAAAGACCCCCATAGTCTTTTCCCACCTCCAAGGTCACAAGGCTCATGAAGTTCATTTCAACGCCATCCAGAGACTCATCAGAAGAAGCCAGCACATCCACTTCAATCAGATTTCCGATCAAACCCGACATCTTTTTAATGGCCTCAGGAGGAGTAAGAGATTTTGCATTCACCACCTCACGAACGGCCTGCAACTCTTTGTGAGTGGATTCCACAAGCTCGGCAGCTTTGTCGCCTAATTTCACTTTCTGAAATTGACCTAAAACCGCGTCCCATTTTTGATCCACGATCTTACGGTGTTGCTCTAACTGTGAACCGTCTATTTTTCCCGAAATAAACAGAACATTTTTTCCTCGTTCCGCCTGCATTTCATGGATCAACTCTGAATTCACTTTCAACAGCTGTCCATTTTCGACAATTTCTTTACTCTGACGAAGAACATTCCATTGGCTCTGAAGATAAAGCACGCCATAAAAACACGACGCAATCAAAGGTATCGCTATCAAGCCAACGACTTTCATTTTTAGACTGAGCTGCATAAGCCCCCCGTTGAGAAATCTAGGTGTATGCTTATATGATCTCCCATACACATTCCAAGTTAAGGATTTTCTTCCCTCGTCCAGGAAAATAAACGGGGGGACTATGTGCGATATCTATTCGGAATCTTAAGTAAATTTAGCGTCACCGCGATTATAGGCAAAGCACACCCTTAGTCCATAATAGGGGGCCGGCCCACGACCCCTGTTTAGGCTGACACCTTCTCCTCTCCATCAACCAAACTCGACAAAACATGAACCAACTCATTGATTCCTGCGGTCTGCTGATTCATCTGATCTGAAAACGCTGACACCTCTTCGGCGGCTGAAGCGTTTTGTTGGGTCGAGGTATCTAGTTCATTAATGGCCTTACTGATTTGATTGATCCCAGTCGATTGCTCTTCACTGGCGACCGCAATCTCGGTATTAATTTGCGAAACGTTGGCAATGGTGGTGACGATCTTTTTAAGAACCTCTCCACTAGACTCTGCCTTAATGGACCCCTCATCAACCTTCATGGAACTGTCTTGAATAAGTCCAGTAATGTCCTTGGCGGCAAGTGCACTTCTTTGAGCCAGTGAGCGCACAGCTTCCGCCACAACCGCAAAACCTTTTCCCTGTTCTCCGGCACGTGCCGCCTCTACCGATGCATTGAGCGCCAGAAGGTTTGTTTGAAAAGCGATGTCGTCAATAACATTGATAATCTCTTCAATTTTCTTCGAGCTGTTTGCAATTTCCTTCATCGCGATTATCAGATCTTCAACCTCACTTTTGCCGCTTTCAGCAACCAGTCGTCCCTCATTTGACAGCTCCGCCGCATGTTTAGCTCTCTGAGAGTTTTGAGACACAATGCTGCTTAACTCTTCCATTGAGGCGACAACCTCCTCAAGAGCACTCGCGGACTCCACCGCGCCACTGGCCACTTGCTGACTGGCGGCCGTCAGTTGCTGGCTTCCTGAAGATATCGTCTCTGCAGAGCTAGACAGACTTCCCACAGTTTGATTCAAGGCTTTTGTCAGATTGCGGATCATAGACATCGCAAGGAATAAAATCACAACAAGCAGGAAGAGCATCGCTGCCAACGAAAAAGCAAATAGACGTGACGTTTGCGCATGGAGATCATGAATCTTCGCCTCGACATCCTGAACTTCAAATTTCACGATCCCGCCAAGAGAATTGAGGGCTTTTGTGATCGCATCATAAAAGTGCTGAGGATCCTCACCATAATTCCCTTCAGATGCCTTATCGACAACTTTTGAGTAGATCTCTTGAACGGACATCCACTCGGTAGATTGCTTAAAGCTCTTCAACTTCTCTTTTGCATCCAAAGAAATCATCATGGCTGGCGAATCCAAATTCACGTTCACACCGGATCTAAGACTTTCCAAATTTGAAACCTGCACAACCGAGATGGGCTTGTCCGCAGATAGAACATTCAACAGACCAGCACGGAGCTGTCCGCCATACTCCTTTCCCAGCTCCAACATCGCCAAACTAAGAAGATTCATTTCTACGCCGTTCAGGGCTTCATCCGAGGCGACTAGAATGTCTATCTGTATGAGCTGTCCGATGAGCTCGGTGATTCGCTTCGTCGCCTCAGACGGGGCAAGGGCTTTTGATTTCACAGAGTCTCTGAATTTTTGCAGTTCTGCCTCCGTCGCAAAAAAAAGACTGCCAGCCGAATTTTCGACATTCACTTTTTGGAGTTGCATTTCAACCGCTTTCCATTTTTCCAACACCGCCTGGTGCTGCTCTTGCAATTGAGACAAATTAATTTTATCCGCCAAATAAAGAGCCGTTTTTGCTCGCTCAATCTGCATTTGATGTATTAGATCTGAGTTGATCTCAATGAGCTTTCCATTTTCAACAATCTCATTGGCCTGCTTTAGGACCTTCCAGTTGCTGAACAGGTACAATGCTCCATAAAAGCAAGAGGCCATCAACGGCAACCCCACCAGTCCAATAATTTTCCACTTCAAACTTAAACGCATAGACCCTCCATAGAACACACACTCCAAATAATTATATGGCACCCCATGCAATTGAATCGTTAAGGAATTTTAACAATTCACTTAAAAACTAAACTGTAAACCTGGGTCACGGCTTGCCTTAAGTCTAGATAGGTAATTGATTATAGATATAATTATTTGAAATTAGAGGAATTATCTGATGTTAAAATATAAACAAAAAAGATAAATTTGTGCTCATAATGAGGCGAACATCAGCTCAAGATGATCCATCTACAGCTTCAATGGACGCCAACCAGCGAATGTAGCGGGAGTTCTGACTGTCGTTGATCGAAATCAGCGCCATCTTCCCTTCTTCAACGACAAGTGGTTTTCCATCTTTTTCAAAAGCGACCAGGACACCTTCACCCACCTTAGAAAGAAATAGTTCTCCCCAGGAAAAAACCACCGTGTAGCCGTCGGTGGCACGCGCGACCACAACCATCTTCTTTACGTCGTTATGGGCTTTGGCCAAAATTCCAGCCTTATTTAAAAGGTCTTTAAGTAAAATTCCGCGATAAGACTCCTCCGCTCTTTTACTTTGACCTGTCATGCAGGCCTTGGGATCCAAAACCAAGGTTTTCACATCCAATTTTCTTAAGTCAGCCACTCCCAAATTCAGTGACTCCTGAACTTCTCCAGAGACCAGCAGCTCTTTGCTTTCAAACTTTTCGGGGTTATCGACTTTCACTTTGGCGTCGACACAGCTTCCTGCCAACAAAATTAAAACGACCATTTTAAACAGATGATGCATCACCAGCTCCTTTTATTTCGTTCATATAATTGTAAGCTTCTCGTTTTCAATAAAGCTGGCGAGCCCCCCTTTGAGGGAAAAGGCTTTGTAGCCTCGAGATCTTAAGTCCTGACAAGCCTGCAATGACCTCACACCCAAACTGCAGTAAACATAGATCTCTCGACTCTTCGAAAGACCTCCTTGATCCTGCAGGCCCCACAAAGCTTCGGGCAAATGATATTCTTCATATTCTTCCGCCGAGCGAACATCCAACAACAAAGGCCGTGGAGAGCTCTGGAAATAATCTTGCCAAGTTTTCTGAGGCGGAACCCCGCACGCCTTCTCGGGCTCACTTGCGGGAAGACTTCGTTCCGACTTTGAACAAAGACAGTCAGAGCGAGAAGACAAAGACAAGGTGTGAAAGTGCATGGTCTTAAAGTCCGCACACCAAATTTTCCCAATAAGAGGTTGAAGATCTTCTTGTCCTTTTTTTTGAAACAAAATCCATTTTAAAACTTCGAGGGCTTGCATAGAACCCACCACTCCTGGCACGGCTCCGAAAACACCTTGTTCGGCGCAATTTGCGATTTGCGATCGCGGTGGCTCGGGGTAAAGGCACCGATAACACGGTCCGTTTTTTCCTTCAAAAATCCCCACCTGACCTTCAAAACGGCTGATCGAACCATAGACCAATGGCTTTCGCAAAAATAAGGACACATCATTCAGCAGAAACTTGGTGTTAAAGTTATCGGTCCCATCCACAATAATGTCGAATGAGGAACCTATCTCCAACGCATTTTCCGAAGTCAGACGCTCTTGAAAGAGCTGAAATTTTACATGAGGATTCAAAGCGCCCAAAGTCGTTCCCGCCACGGAGGCCTTGGATTTACCCACGTCATTGGTGGAAAACAAAACTTGTCGTTGCAAGTTGCTAATATCGACAACATCATCATCAACGACTCCGATCGTTCCCACTCCCGCTGCCGCCAAATATTGAAGACAGGGGCTGCCTAAACCTCCCGCCCCGACCACCAACACCTTCGCTTGAGACAATGCTTTTTGCCCCGCCTCACCCACTTCAGGAAGAACTATCTGTCTTAAATAACGACTTTCCATTATCGTTTCTCCTCAGGAATAATATCCACGTCTAAACTAAGTAGAACTCCTTTTTCGCTTGAATAAATCCAATAGGGATCCTTTTTCCGCAAAGGCTTTTGCACTGTCACCTGCTCTAGAAAAATCTGAACTTGAAAGTCCTCGGCGAAATACGCATTGTGATCTGAAAGAAGAAGCGTCACCACCAGATCTTTTTTTAGACCCAAATCGAAGTTTTGCTGAAGTTGCCTTTTCTCGTTCAAGGTCACCCACTCCCGCTCATTCAAACGGATACGAATATCTTTATTTTCCAGTCTTAGATTCATTTAAAACCTCCTGCCACTCTTCGGGAGTATTGGTATTACAAAGCGTTTTCGATTCTGAGCACATTCTGACTTCTCCCTCCAGACGAAGGAAAAGACGACGAAAAGAGCGTTGGTTTTTTTCAAGATGCGGATCACTTAAGGTGAGGAGGACTTCTCGCAACTTTTCAGAAGCTAAAAAGACACAAGGTAGTTCTGATTCTGAAAACCGAATAAAATCTTTCATCAGCGAAGATTCTTTGAGCAACTCCCCCAAACAGGCCTTTGTAAGAAGGGGCATATCCACGGGCACGACCAGCAGCGTTTCGCCGTTTTCGACTTCTTTAAGAGCACAACGAAGTCCCTCCAAAGGACCTAGTCCGGGATGTTCATCTAAGACACATGGATATCCCGCCACTTGACCACTGACCAAAATCCGAGAGCGATCCTCCGTCACCGATTCAAGAAGGTCCATCATCACATCTATCAATCTCTGACCTTGGTAATCCAGCAAGGCTTTATCTTGCCCCATCCGCGAAGATCTTCCGCCCGCCAAAACCAAAGCGCGAAACTTATCCATTTAAAGAATTCCCCCTGAGCCAGGCCTCTTCACCGCTGGTGTAGTGTTCTTTCTTCCAAATAGGAAGACGCAATTTAATTTGTTCAATAATATAGCGAGAGGCCTCATACGCGGCCACTCGATGCGGAGACGCGACTCCGATAAGAGTGCTTGTTTCGCCCACACTCAGTGTTCCAACACGATGGACGACCACAAAGTCCAAGTCCGGCCCCCACTTTTCATGGCATTCCTCGCAAATAGTTTTAAGTGTGTTTTCACCTAAAACCGGCGCACCTTCATAAGTGATCGCTGTCACCTTCTGACCCTCGTTGTGGTCCCTGACATTTCCTAGAAACCAAATAATAGCCCCTTGAGTTTTGTTCTGAAGAAGATCCCAACTTTGTGCTGGGGATATAACATTGGAAGTGATTTCACAGTGAATAAATCCCATCATCATCCTCCGCAAACTGGGGGCAGAACAAAGAGGACGCCACCGGAGGTGATCTGCTCTTGGTTGTGCAATACTCGAACTTCCGTCGCTAATGCAGAGTCCTCGATAAGAGCTCGCGATTTTTCTGGATGCAGGGCTTGGCTGGCCAAGACTCTTTTAATCTCTGTCACAGTGACGGATTCGGCTTCAAATACGATTTCAAAATGAGGAACAGGGAAATAGTCTTTCGCCTGACCAAATAGTTTAATATTAATCTTCATAGATCCCGTCCTTCCCACAAGTGAACTTCAATGTTTGTCCCTTCTTCCAACAAATCTCCCTCTTCAGGCAGAACGGCCCAACAATTGGCCTCCAATAAGGAATGCAGCATATAACTACCTTGCCCTGGAAGAATTCTGACGCGCGAAACACCGTTGGCGGATTCGATGCGAGCCTTAAAGAAGCTTCGCAACCCTTGGGGTTTTTTGATGGAGTGACTGCAAGGCACACTAAGAACTCGTTGGGTTGGTTCCCCACGAAGAGCTTTTAAATAGGACGTCACAAAAAAACTTGCGCCGACTGCCGTTGAAACAGGATTTCCCGGAAGACCAAAAACCGCCGTCCCACTTTTTTCATGCACACCAAACAACAAAGGTTTTCCTGGTCTGATCGCGACTTTGTGAAACTCGGTCCTTACGCCCATTTCACTCAACGAGTCCGTTACGTAGTCCCAGTTTCCCATTGAAACTCCGCCCGTTGTGAGAAGAACATCATAGCTATTCCGCAGAAGCTCTTGAAACCTCTGATGAAACTTTTCGGGACTATCTTCACTTTGTTCGAAGACATCGACGTCACAGCCCAAGGAAGAAAAGTAGGCTTGCAGAAAGGGTGCTGAAGAGTTCCGCACCTGTTGCGGGGTGATCGTCGCTGTCGCGTAAGGAACCACTTCTTTACCTGTGGAAACGACGCCGACTTTCAACTTTTTAAATACACAAACCTCACTGTAACCTAAAGATGCTAAGGCCATGATATCCTCATGGCGCAGACGGTGGCCGCGCTTTAAGATCCGTGTCCCTTTTGAAAAGTCCGAACCTTGGGGGCGCACGTTGTTTCCCTTGGGAACCGGGGCTTTCACACAAATGAACGACATTCCCCCATCGAAAAAGACCTCAACGTCTTCCACCTTCACGACGGCATCAAAATCTTTCTCAGGCAAAAGAGCCCCCGTCATGATTCCGTACACGCCCCCTTCCAAATCCTCTCGTTGAACGAACGTGTCGCCAGCCGCAATATATCCTAGGACAGGAAAAAGACAGGGTTTTTCCCAAGTGGCCGTCAAGGTCTCTTCAGATCTCACGACAAATCCATCCATGGCGGAATTGTCTTTTGCAGGCATATCTTCTGAGGAAAACAGATCTTCGGTAAGAATTCGCCCTACCGATGTCAACAACGAAACCCTCTCTTCTTGAAGAGGTCTCTTTTGCGCCGCCGCTTGAATTTTCAAAATAGCTTCATGATAAGCGATCATCGACATGAACTCCCCCGTGATTTTTCCCTTGAGATATATGGATGGCGTGAGGCAAAAGACCTTCCAAACTTTGCAGTCCTTGAATAACAGCCTTGGCACTGCCAGGCAAAGACACGACCAAAGTGGCTCCAACTAAAACTGTGATCGAGCGACTTAAGTAAGACATCGGCGTGTATTTCGCCCCCGACATTCTAAGCAGTTCGCCAAAACCCGGAACCTCTCGATCAGCAATTTCAAGCAAGGCCTCTGGCGTATTATCTCTGGGACTAAGACCGGTGCCTCCAGTTAAGAGGACCAGAGCCACCCCCTGATCTCGCCACTCCAGTATCTTCTTCTTCATGCTTTCTTTGTCGTCCGAGAGAACACAGTGCTCTCGGAACTGAGCCCCCCGTTCTGTCAACCACTCAACAATCACCGGGCCGGAGGTGTCTGTCGCAGTCCCGGCAAAACAACGATCTGATAAAGTCAGAACGGCGGCAGAAATCCCTTCTAGCGAAGTCTTCACTCCGCAAGATTCCACCTTGCGGTGGCTTTTCGGCTCCCACACCCCGGATTTTCCACCTTCTTTTCTAAGAAGTTGAATTTCCCCCAGAGTCATCTCGGGCTCGACAATTTTAGTAAGATCATAAATACAAAGTAAGGCCGCGTTCACGGCGCAAAGAGCTTCCATTTCAACGCCCGTTTTTCCTTGGCATCTGACTTGAGCTTGAACTTCAATATGGTCCTCGGCGGGAAGACATCGCACCTTAACTGATTCCAACAAAAGAGGATGGCAAAGGGGCAAAATCTGAGGTGTATTTTTTGCCGCCATGATGCCCGCCACTTCGGCTAGCGCAAGAACATCCCCTTTCGGCATATCTTTTTTAACGATTCTGCGAATGATCCCCGGCTGAATATAGATTTTTCCAGTCGCAAGGGCTTTTCGTTCTGTTGTCACTTTTTCTGAAACATCAATCATATTATATGAACTAGACACATCATCCTCCGTAGCTTGAGAGTGTTTGCATGTCACCGTAGTCACCCTCATGCAGCGAGTGGGAGACGGGTTTTAAGTGCAAGGTATTTTGAATAAAACGAACCAGTTCGGCGAGATCCTCATCCCTTTGTAAATAGGAGCGAAGAGACACCTCACCTTTTCCGAAAAGACACAGCCGTAAATCCCCTCGAGCCGAGACACGAAGACGATTGCATTGTGCGCAAAAGTTTTTTGCATAAGGAGAGATAAAACCAATTCTTCCCTGAAAGTCGTCATGAAAATACTCTATCGCCGGACCCGCTTCCGAGTCCTTGGTACTTTCCTTCCAGCCCTTCTTCACCAACTCTTGCACGAAGACGTCCGAGCGTGTGTGATGACGTGAAAAGAAATCGCGGTTTTGTTCCGTGGGCATCAGCTCAATAAAACGCAACGAAATCGGTCGAGTCTTGACGTACTCCAGAAAATCCGGAAATTCCTGATCGTTCAAATGTTTCATTAATACCGTGTTGATCTTGATTTTTTCAAACCCCAAGGATAGAGCTTCATCCAATCCTTTTTGCAATGAAGCAAACTCATCCTTGCCGGTCACGGTTTTGAACTTTGCAGGGCTCAGTGAATCGAGGCTCACATTCAACAAAGAAAGTCCCGACTCTTTGAGACGATGCACCTTTTTGTCCAAGCGGTACCCGTTGGTGGTTAAGCCCACTTGAAATCCATTCAACGTCGACTCCCGAATGATCTCAGGCAAGTCCTCCCGCAAGGTCGGCTCTCCGCCGGTCAGACGAATTTTTCTGAATGC
>JANJTG010000127.1 GCA_024711265.1 Bdellovibrio sp.
ATTTTGAGTGAAACAAATTTGCGGGAGCATTTGTCTGATATTTTGCGTTCTTTCTTGATGGGTCAAGGTCAGCTTTGCTGGAACACCTCGCGGATTTTCGTCATTGAGTCTTTGGCGTCCGAGTTTTTTTCTTTGCTTAAAGACTATTTTGAAAATCTTCAGCCCTTGTTAGATCCCCGAGGAAGTGAACTCTGGAGTCCTTTGATTTCTCAGGACGCGGTTTCCTTGATTCATAATAAAATTTTAAGTGGTATTTCCGAACATGGAAAAGTCCATTTTGGGGGACATCCTGAAGCTCAGAGATCGGGATTTTTCTATAAACCCACGGTGATGATCGATTTGCCCAACTGCAGTGTTCTTCAGCAGGATGAATTGCAGGGGCCTCTTCTGTTGGTGACTCCAGTGAAGTATCAGCACGAAGCTTTAAAGTGGGCCAATACCTCTTATCTTGCCCATTCTGCGGTGGTCTGGGGTCCTCAAGAAAAAGCGATGAAAGTCGCCTCTCAGCTTGAGTGCGCTCAAGTTTGGATGAACTCTTGGATGACGGGAAATCAGGTCGCCATCTTCGGTCATAAACAATCCAGTTTTGGGAATTTCGATATGTCGTGGTCCGGGAGTTTTTATTCGGATGTAAAAAAATTGGCGGAGACTCTTTAACGTCAAACAAATGACGAAAATCCCCGTCGATTTATTGACAAAGCCTAGTTCAGAATATGTGTTCTTGCGCGGGTTTTGACTTCACAATGAGGGCAGAACGCCTCTTCTTTAATTTCATCGAGGCCTCGATCCGCAATATGCTTTAGCTCCAACACCGTGCCGCAAAGTATGCAATTGTTTTGGGAAATAATAAACTCGCGGTGCTGAGGTGTATCCGCTTTTTCAAAGTAGTTAATCTTGCTGTATTCCATTTTTGTCTCATCCTTCGAGTTCTTCATCCTGTGAAATGAAGGCTCCTTCCTGGAGCAATAACTGTCCATGCAAAAGCTGTTCACAGGCTTTCGTCCGGCTTTCGGAAGGAGGAGGGGCTTCATTTTGTCTTAAAAAGGCCCCCGTCTTGAAAAGGCAAGTGGTTCACTAGCAAGGAGCTTTTATGACTTCGAATATTATCAAGTATGTATTTCTCTCTTTTTTTGTTGTGGGCCTCTCTGCCTGCGTGGAGGTCAAAGATGCCGAACAGGGTGGGGCGGGGATGGAACCGCTTTCTCGTCCCATGGTCGAAGAGGTTCAGGAAGTTGAAAGTCTCACGGTGGATCGCCCTTTGTTCATCTATAAGGGGCGAATTCTGGATGCTAAAGAATTTGCTGAAGAAAAGATGAAGCCCGGGTTCTCTGAGGCCCCAACAGAATCAGAATTCCATTTTGAAAATATTCATATGACGCCTCAGGGGGCTCTTTACACTCTGGGGGGAAATGTTCGAATTCATGTCCAGAAACTTAGCTCAGAAAAAAGTTTGATCTCGACCTTCCCACAAGGAAGCCAGGCCCAACCTCAAAAGAACGGACGAGATGGCGGCCATCTCTTTTTAAATGTAATTCAAGCGATGGGCTCTTTGCGAATCGAGATGCGTGGTGAGAAAGGAGGTGTTGGTAAAGATGGTAACGCCCCTGATTTGTCGCTCAAGGGAGCAAAGGGGAAGGTATTTATTGGGACTCAATATTGTGACAACCCCGCGAGTGTGAAGATCGAAGAGGTCAAAGGGCAAAGGGGGCTGAAGGGTTATCCAGGAGGCGTGGGGGCCTCAGGTGGAAACTCAGGCACCTTGGAGGTGCGTTTTCAAGACTCTGAAAATCTGTCGATTCAGATACATCGTTACCCAGGCCAAGGGGGCGCTGGAGGTAAGGGCGGTCGTGGTGGCGAGGGAGGCGAGGCTGGCAGATATTCTTGTCAGATGTTTCGACTCCCTCAAGGCCCTGAAGGTGAACCGGGAGATCCTGGTGTGGATGGGAAAAATGGTGTCGCGCAAACTATTTGTCGTGGTGAAAAGCAAAGCATCACCTGTTATTGAGTCGCATCCTTCATTGAATGACTTAGGATCGTTTGCACCAAGGCATCAACGTGCACAGGCTTTGTTAAATAGTCTGTGCAGCCCACTTCTAAACATCGCTCTCGATCATCTTTCATTGCGTGAGCTGTTAAAGCAATGATCGGCTTTTTATATCCTGCCTCCCGCAACTTTCGGGTTGCCGTATAACCATCCATGATGGGCATTTGAATATCCATAAGAATGACATCATAGTCACCGCCGAGGGCCTTTGAAAGGCCTTCTTCTCCGTTGGTAGCCACAGACAATCGGGCTCCTCGTTTGCTGAGCATACGCTGAATGAGAAGACGATTGTCTTCGACGTCATCAACCAGAAGAATAGAAGTGCTGGCAAGTTGTTGTTCAAGGCGAAGATCGCGATGGGGAAGCGAGGGCTTTCTACCCTCTTGGGATTCTGCGGTCATCAGTTTGATTCTGACAGAGAAAGTACTTCCTCTTCCCAACTCGCTGTCCTCAAGGGTGACGTCCCCACTCATGAGTTGTGCGAGTTTTCGTGACAATACCAATCCCAATCCCGTGCCTTCATATTTCCGCGAGACTGAACTATCAACCTGACTGAAAGCTTGAAACAGGAGGCCGCGTTTTTCAGAAGCAATTCCTACTCCCGTGTCTTTAATAGTAAAGAGAAGGCTGGTTCCCGAAACCTCGTAAGTCATTCGCACATAGCCTTTTTCAGTGAACTTTACCGAATTGCTCAAGATATTTATCAGAATTTGGCGAAGTCGTAGCGGGTCGGCATAAATCATGTCGGGGACAATTCCTCGTCGATTGAATTCGATATGGACGGGTTTATTTTGGCATTTAGCCACCATCATGACGTGAATATCATTCAACAGTGAGGTTAAAGAAAAATGAGTCCGTTCGATTTCAAGGTGACCGGCTTCGACCTTTGAGAGATCTAAGATGTCATTGATAATACGAGTCAAGTTTTCGCCTGTGCGGTGAATAACATCCAGATATTGCAGTCGTTCTGGTTCTGACAAAAGAGGATCCTTTAAAAGATCAGAAAAGCCGATGATCGCAGCCAAGGGGGTGCGTATCTCATGACTCATATTTGCCAAGAAAAGACTTTTCAGATGACTGGCTTGTTCGGCTTGTCTTCGCTCCCCAATGTTGCTGCGAAGATCAAGGGCCATGCGATTTAGTGAATCTGCCAGTTGTCCCAACTCATCCCCCGAGCGAATGGGAACCTGAATATCGAAGTCGCCTTGGCCCACCTTGTGGGCGGCGGCGTTGAGTTCTTTGAGGCCTTTTGAAAGTGTGCGACTAAAAGAGATCGTTAAAAATATTCCGGTCCCTTCTACCAAAAGGACAGCCAAGATCAGAGTGACCATCAAGAAATTTTCTAGCCACCGGGATCCACTTCCTAAAGTGTAAGAGAAATTTTCTTCTATCACCGTCAGGCGGTCATTGATCTCATCAATTTTGTTAAGAGTTTGTGTGATCGCTTCTTGGGAGGCCGAGGTATTAATTAGCTCGTGAAGAGACTCTCCGTGGGAGATAAGTTCCAATGTCAGTTTGTCGCCATCTTTCCAGATGGCGACGGCCTCTTCAAGGTAGCTGAATCCTTGGAATCTCATAAGCAATTTAATTACTCCGGGGACATCGTCGGGATAAATACGGCCTTGAATAAATCCTTCTTTGGCTTTCGTAATATTGGGCGGATTTTCTTCAAGAGCCTCGCGGGCTTTGCGGTCACCGAGGGGGACTTGCATATTCGTTTGAAAAGAGACGTAATGTTCCGGGGATCGCGTCAAGGCATATCGGTGAAGATTGATGACAGCGTCCTTCTGGGCCTTGGACCAAAGGCTCTCGCCGGTCACGAAGCTGCGAACCGAGGATAACGTGTTCATGGCGAAGAATAAAGAGACGAGTTCCAGAGCGACCAGGGACGCCATGACTCCAATGACGGCATAGAGCTTATTGGAGACTGAGAGAAATTTCCAAAACTGTCTGATTCCCATATGAACTCTTTATCGGAGAAACGGCAGATAATTATATGAAAAAATATAAT
>JANJTG010000313.1 GCA_024711265.1 Bdellovibrio sp.
CGCACAAGGTGCGGCAGATCTGCGCGGGGATCTTCCGCCTGGCGCAGGCGCAGGGGAAGTTCACGGGGGACAACCCGGCCGACGCCGCGCGCGAGGTGATCTCCCGTCGCAAGCTCCGCGGCCGCCGCCCCGCGTTCCTCACGTGGACCGAGCTCGGGGGCGTGCTCCGAGCTGCGCAGACAGCCAACCTCTCAAGCGTCGTCAGGATGGCGCACCGGCTGTGTGCGTACACCGCGCAGCGCACGGGCAACATCATCGCCGCCGAGTGGGCGGAGCTGCAGCTCGAGCACCCCGCGGGGCCGCGCTGGGTCATTCCCCGCGCCAAGATGAAGGCGCAGGATCGCCACTTCGATCACGTGGTCATCCTGGGGCCGGTCATCGCCGACGAACTCCGCGAATGGCGCTCGCTCAACGGGGCGCCGACCTCGGGCTACCTGTTCCCCGCCGTGGCCGGCGGGGCGCCGTTCGTCTCGCATGAGTCGATCGAGAAGGCCTACCGCGTGACCCTCGGCCTGAAGGGCAAGCACGTGCCTCATGGGTGGCGCTCCGCCTGGTCAACCCTCGCCCGTGACAACGGCTTCAGCCGTGACGCCGTGGAGCTCGCGCTCGATCACGTTCACGACAACGACGTGGCCCGCGCGTACGACCGCGGGGCGCGGCTCGAGGAGCGACAGAAGCTCGCCGAGTGGTGGAACGCGAACCTGTCGAGAGCCGAGCGCGGGGCCGCGCCGTGAAGGCGTGGTGGGAGCTCGCCGGCTTCGACAGCTTCGAACAGCGACCACATGTCACCCCTCTCAAGCGCAAGCCGTGGTCGTCCGCGCTTGCGGCGAAGTCTTGGCTGAGCGCGCAACTCCCGGGGGAGTCCTCTGCGAGGGATGACGCCTTGCGGTTGGCGACGGCGAAGGCTCGCACCGCGGGGGCGAAGGCCTCCGCCGAGAACGATGCGGCGAGGCTTGAGCGCGAGCGCGAGATCACCTTGGAGCTCAAGAAGATCCGCGGAGCGCTCACCCGGCTGCAGCGCCTCGAGCGAAGCGAGGCCCGCGCGGCCGCGACCGTGTTGGACAAGTCCCCGGGGCTGAGCTCCGTGCCGTGGGCGCCGCGCGAGCATCGCTCGACCTACTGGGCCAAGCTCTCGTGCGTCGTGCGCACGCTCGATGACCTGGAGTCCGAGTTCCTCTCCCAGCTCGCGATCCCGAGCGCGAAGCGAGCACGCGGACAGCGCGCGAAGGCTGAAGCCGCGAAGGCGCGTGCGCGGTACATCCGGGCGTTCTTTGAGGCGGCGACCGGACGCGCCGCGGCGCCTCGAGATCTCGCGCTCATGGAGATCGCGTTTCGCCTCGAGCGGCCGTGCGCGGACGTTGACGAGTTCTCCGCGCGCTGCAAGCGCTTGAGCAAGACCCGCGCGAAATGACCTGACGTTCTGATCTGAGGCGGTAACGCCGGCGTCGGCCGGGCGCGTATCTCTCTACGTCCATGAGCGACAGAGAAGCGCCGACGACGCCCAACGATGCAGGCTTGAAGATCCTTCACAGGAACACCATCCGCGAGGCTTGCCAGCTGACCAGGTTGTCGCGTGCGACGCTCTACGAGCGCATCGCCGCGGGGCTCCTGAACGTCATCAAGGATGGCCGGCGCACCTTCATCAGCGGCGAGGAGATCGAGCGCTACCTGAAGGGCGCGAGGTGAGCTCGGCACGCACCGCCTGCGCGCGAGGTCCCCTCACATGACACGTTCCGACCAGTCGAACAGCGACCACATGCCGTTCGTGCAAGTGGACCGCGCTGCACACGCGCTCGCCGCGGCCCTGGGAACGCGACTCGGGTTGCCCTACCAGCACGTTCTCGGAGGCCTGGTGGTCTTCTGGGGCATCAACGGTGCGCCCCGCGACATCGAGGCGCTCATCCGAGCGGGCAAGTCCGAGGTCATCCTGTCTCGCGCGGAGCTCGGCAGGCGCTTCAACTTCGCCATGGGGCGAGACCTGGACCCGACCGCGCTCGACGCGCTCGAGCTCCTCGGCCTGGTGGAGTTGCGCGCCGAGGGGTTCCGGGTTCGAGGCATGGCCCGGTTCTTCCGTCCCCTCGAGAAGCGAGGGCGCCGGCAGGCCTCAGCCGCGGCCGCCGGCAAGGCGAGCGCGATGGCCCGCGCGGCCAAGTACGGGAGCGCCGAACCTCGGACGGTGGCGCGCAAGCACGCGAGCGGCGAACCTCGTTCGGCCGCACGTTCGGCGGACGTTCGTGGCTCGTTCGATGGTCGTTCGTCTCCTCGTTCGGCTTCTGGGGCGACGGAGCACGGTCCGAGCGTCGGACCGCGAACGCTCACCGAGCGTGGGCCGAACACAGAGATCAGAGATCAGAGACCAGATCGCACCACTGAACTGCTTGCGCCCGATGATCGGGCGCCGCGCGAGACCGATACTCTCTGCGACGACTTCAAGGAGATCGTCGGCTCGCCGTACCTCTGGCAGCGCGCGAAGGATGGCGCCGCGTTCGCGGGGCTGCGCAAGCTGCACTCCCTCGGCGAGATCCGCCACCGCTGGCGTGCGGGCCTGAAGTCCGACGATCGCTGGCTGTCGGTGCGCACGGTCGCCCAGCTCGCCCAGAAGTGGAATGACCTGGCAGACCTCGCTGGCGCGAAGTCCCGCGGCCAGCGCGGGTTACGCGCGGTGGAGGCGACTGCCGGTAGTGGGGAGATCGTCGTGAGGGAGCTTCCGCTGTGAGCAAGATCTCACGAAAGGAGCTCAGGGCACGGCTCGAACAGGTGGAGGGCGAGCTCCGAGCGCTCCGACGCCCACCGATGCGGTTCAGCAACTTCGCGGGCGCCTCCGAGGCGAAGCGCGATATCGACGCCTGGAAGGCCGCGCACCCGGAGCTCGAGCGCCGACACTGCGAGCTTCGAACCGAAGCAGAGGAGCTCGAGCGCAGGCTTGAGGAGCTCGAGCGCCGCGAGCACCTCGAGGCCACCTTGGCAGCGAAGCTCTCGGACGCCGGCGCCAAGCCCAAGAGCCTCGCTTGTGCGCTCGAGGCGGAGTCCAAGCCGGCGCTCGAGGCCGTGCGCGCCTGGCTCGACAAGCGCAGCATGTGGGCGCTGGTCCTGTGTGGAACGACCGGCACCGGGAAGACCGTGGCCGGCGTCTGGGCGATGGCTCACGCACTCCGGCGCGGTGGAACCGCCGCGGCGCGCACGGCGGGTGAGATCGGACGGATGCCGCTCTTCCGGAGCGCCCGCGAGCGCGACGAGTTCCGACACCTCTGCGGGGTGAACATGCTCCTGATCGACGAGCTGGGCCTGTCCCCGCTCACGGAGAACGGTCGCGGACTGCTGATCGAACTCCTGAACGAGCGGTACGAGGCTTCGGCGCGAACGATCATCGCATCGAACGCGATCGGGGTGCCGGCCTTGCTCGAGTTGCTCGGCGAGCGGGTCCTGGACCGCCTCCGCGACGGTGGCCGCGTAGTCGATGTGTCAGGGCAGTCGATGCGCGCCCAGAACCGCTTACCGCCCCGGGGCGGTAA
>JANJTG010000324.1 GCA_024711265.1 Bdellovibrio sp.
CCATTACATAGAACACGCTATGCTTTAAGAGCCCTTTCTTGGTCGAGTCCGCGAGTGCATGATTGCAAATAGCGGGGAAAATTTTATTATTTAGGATGTCTAAGTAAAGGATTGAATGCAATGGCGGAACTGGAAAGTAAACGAGTCTTTTTGATTGCTTCAGGTAAAGCTGACGAGGCGACCTCCATGGCGAAAATTGTTGAGAACCATGTTCCGGGAGCAACAATCTTTACAGCAAGCGATGGAATGGAAACTCTTTTTAAGTCTGAGAATGTGCCTCCTCATGTTGTCATTTTGGATTCTGACATTCAGAAGGTGGCGGCTTTGGATATCGCTGAAAAGTTAATCCGCAAAAAAGAAAAAATTGCCGTGATTATTGTTTCGCCGTTGCCAGATACGGAACACTTTGTTGACGAGGTGGTGACGGGGCAGGTCCATATCTTAACTCGCCCCACGGATCAGAAAACCTTTTTGGAGCATTTAACCCGAGCTATGAATTGGATTGCTCATGGCGATATTTCTGGGTATCGCCTGCGCTTTTTAACCGCGAATGAACTGTTGATGCGTGAAGGTGAAAAAGCCAGCTCTGTTTTTCTGGTTAAAAGAGGTCTTCTCAAGGCCTACAAACAAGAAGGTGAAAAGGAAGTGTTGCTTGGGGAAATTAAGCCAGGCGAGTTTGTTGGGGAGATGGCCTACATTAACGGCGAAGCTCGCTCCGCAAATGTTAAAAGCTTGACGGAGTGTGAGCTGATCGAGATTCCGAATGATTGCCTCGATAAAGTCCTTTTTTCAAAACCCGCATGGTCAAAAGCGTTGGTCAAAACGCTGTCGACACGTCTTAAACATTCGAATGAAGAGAAGGTCGCTAAGTAGAGGGCTATTTGCCTTTTCCCAAAGGGTGAAGCTTCTCCATTGTGCGCGCAAGTTGATCAACGCCCAAGTGGGTGTACTTTTCCGTCGCTTGAAGGCTTTCATGTCCCAGGAGTTCTTGAAGAGTTCTGAGGTTGGCGCCACTTGAAAGTAAGTGCGTCGCAAAGCTGTGGCGGAGAGCGTGGGGGTGAAGAGGTTTTAATAAGCCCGCACGAAGGCCACTTTGTCGAACCATCTCATAAGCTGTGCGTGGGTTCAGAGCTGTTTCCCCAAAAACATACTCATTAAAGGAGCTCTCTTTTTTCCAACGAAGTAAGACTTCAAGGGTCAGCGTGGGAAGAGCCACGACGCGTTCTTTTGAGCCCTTTCCTTTCACACGCAAAACTTTTTGAGCGGCTTGAATGTCGGTCCACTTAAGATTGCAGGCCTCGCTCACGCGAAGTCCTCCGCCATAAAGAAGAAGGAATAGAACTTTTTCTTTCAAAGGGAGGTCTTTATGCGAATCAAAACTTTTAAGGACCGCCAAAGCCTCATCAACACTAAGAAAGTGGGGAAGTTTTTTGGGAACTTTGGGGCAGGTGATCTGAAGCGACAGGTCTTTTTCGGTTAACCCCTCGTCGAAGGCCCAGGAAAAGAAGCTTTTTAGGGTGGCGGCCTTGCGGTTGCGAGAGGCCAGGGAGAGGTGCGCCCACTGATTAAAGGCACCTCGGGCTGTGGCCAGAAGTTCGACTTCGCTAAGCTGTCTTTTGAAAGATGAGGATTTATCGTAATTGAAGGCCTGCTTTAGATCCAGGGTGTAGTGTTTGATGGTGAGGGGGGAGGCTGACTTAACAAAAGTCATATATTTCAAATACTTATCTATATTTTCGGTCAACTTAAAAGGTCTGCTCATAACCTAAAACCTTATAGATTCGTCCTTGAACCCTAAAAATAATTTAACGCCATGCAAAATTTTTCTTGCAAAACTTACACGACCAAAGTTATAACTCAATGCGTTGTCGCGGCGTATCATGTTGAGATAATCAATCTGAGACGCCCACCCAAGTTTAATAAAGCACGTTTACCGAAAGGTGGAGCCCATGAACGAAAATAACTCAACGACTGTTTTGCCCTCTTCTCAGAATGCAAACCAAGTTATGTGGAACACAAATCAAACTTCCAAAGTGGTTGAAAACAAGACCATCGTCTACCAATCCGAGGTGATGGGAAGCTTGATGAAGATGATCGATCGCGTGGCTCCCTCAAGCGCGAACATCTTGGTTCTGGGTGAGTCTGGTACGGGTAAGGAATTGATTGCGCGTTCCATCCATGAGCGTTCAGGCCGTAAAAACAAACCTTTTGTAGCCATCAACTGCGGAGCTCTTCGTGAGACGCTTCTTGAGTCCGAGCTTTTCGGTCATGAGAAAGGTTCCTTCACTGGCGCTTACACTCGCAAAATCGGTTTGGCTGAAGCGGCTAACGGTGGAACATTGTTCCTTGATGAAATCGGCGAGTTGGATCCCGCAATTCAAGCTAAACTTCTTCGTTTCATCCAAGAAGGTGAAGTTTATCGTGTCGGTGGTAAAGACCCCATTAAAGTGGATATTCGTTTGATTTGCGCGACGAACAGAGAGTTGGACCAAGAAGTGGTTCGCGGTAACTTCCGTGAAGACCTTTTCTATCGTATTAACACGATTGTGGTCAGTGCTCCGCCTCTTCGTCGTCGTAAAGAGGACATCCCGGCTCTTATCAACCATTTCTTGAATAATTCCCAGCACGCTTACTTGAACCGTGGACGTTCCGTGAGTGAAGATGCAATGAAGGCGTTGACTCGTTATGACTGGCCAGGAAACATCCGTGAGCTTCAAAATGTGTGCGAAAGACTTCAGATTTTGTCTGAAGGCCACATGATCATGCTCAACGATGTTCCTGAGAATATCCGTAACGGTGAACAGGAAAAAGATATCATTGATTACGATCCACAAATGACTTTGCACGAGCTTGAAAAGCGTTACATCTTGAAAGCTTTGGCTCATTTCGGTGGCAATAAGACTCAAGCGGCGAATAACTTGGGTATTACGATCAAGACTCTTTATAACAAACTCCATGAGTATGGTGAGTTTGAAAAGTTCGCGGTTCACACGAAACCAATGAAGTAGTTACTAGCAGCCCGGAGTGGTTTTCTCTCTCGTCCCACTCCGGGGTGTGTTTATCCCGAGGTTCGTATGAAGAAGGTTTTTGCACTAACATTGGCGGCTCTGACTTTTTCCAACGTTTCACACGCTTGGATTATTAAAGGGAACAATACTCCGTCTCCAAGTCAGCCCGTATCTCGAGGTATTAGTGTGGAGGATTGTTCTGATTCTCTTTATCAAAGCCTGAGCACCTTTTCTTCATCAACCGATGCTGCCTGTTCTTATGGTCGAACAGATCGAGAGTTTCAAAGATGTACGATCTCTATTGCGCAAGAGATCGGTCATCAATATGTTCAGTTGGCCGGTCAGGCCTGCGCGGCCGCTCGTAATACAGCGGAAGCCAACTGCGCCATTGATCTCTACTTCCGCGGTGGTCTTTATGTTTCCAATAACTCGATGTCAGCTGATGGCGTGCGCGTTTGTTCGCATGTTGAAAAAGATCAATTGAAGTCTTGTGTTATCAATCAATATCAAACCCGCGGTAAATCTGGCGTTGATGCGGCCCGAATTTGCTTAGAGCAATTCGACCCTGCGGTAAAAGCGCGCCGAGAGGCAGAACAGAAACGTATTGAGGCTGAGAAACGCGCCGCTGAGGCAAAGCGACAAGAAGAACTACGTCGCCAAGAAGAGCAACGTCGTCAGCAACAACAAGCTGAGCAAAAAAAGAAAGACGAAGAAGCTCGTAAAAAGGAAGAAGAGCGTAAGCGCCAAGAGCAACAACAGCAGCAGCAACAAACTCAACCTAGTGCGCCGATCAGCACACCTGATGTTGGTGGTGGTGTCATCGTCGATCTTCCCAACTTCGAATAAACACATACGGTCATGGTGATATTCCCCTTGTCTCCCTCATTGGATTGTT
>JANJTG010000339.1 GCA_024711265.1 Bdellovibrio sp.
TAGTCATACCCCTTTTTGGAGGCTGACTAAGTGGTCCTGTTTAAGAGGGGGTAAGTCCAGAACGCCATCATTTTTTAATCTTCTAATTGAGGATTCTCCAACACCACTCAATCTGGATAAAGCAGCGATAGATCTGGACGGTTGCTGAGAAATCCACCTTTCAACAAGCTGACTTAGTTGTTCTTGCATATCAGTATTCACAATATCTCCTTTGTGATTGCCTGACCTTTCTACGCGTAAAAGGGGGAGGCAGCAATAGGGCTGTAAACAATACCTAATTGCTAATCAAAATCTTGTATAATAATTTCACATACTCCCTCCGGCTCGGCGGTGAGGCCCTCAATAAGAACAAGTACTTAGGCCACTGTATGTTGAAGGGAGGGCGCCGCGGCGGTGGTTTTGGGTCGTCGGGGACCCCTTTATTGATTTGAAGGGGGGAAGTCGCGTAAACGCCCTGTCAACGTCACTTGATGAAGGAGTAATAACGATGAAATCAAGACTTTTGTTCGATTTATCGCGTGGGCTGATGGCGCTAACCATATTGGTGAGCATCTTTTATAGTCAGATCTCATTAGCAAATGAGATTCAAGCTCAAGAGAAGCTAGCGTCTGAATTGCAAACCCATATTTACTATTGGGCTTTTCACGGCACCTTGAACAACGATCCAAAGTTGTTACAGGATCTGGTGGATTCAACAGCTGCGTTGAGTGAGGCTGTGGGTGTCGGGGGATACAAAGAAATTAAAACCCTTATGGAGAGAGATGTCCATGCGCAGGGAGGGCCTCAAGTTCTTTTATCTTTAAAGACAGCCCCTCTTCTAGAGAAGGCAATACAGTTGGGACAGTATGCGCCGACAAATCGATTCTTGGATGTGCTGGGTAGGTTCAATCGTGAACTTGGGGAGGTCTCTGCAACATTTGTGGATCACACTAAAGATCCACGGATAGGGTTGAGAGATGATTTGCTGGTGTCGCCAGATTCCAGAATGAAATGTTTGCGATCTTGCGCCTCTGACTTTTTGGGTCTGCAAAATAATCAAATATTTCAGTTCATGGCAGGAGTGAGCAACAGGATGCCATCAGATCCTCGGCAGTTTACGCAAGACCGAGCACAACTGAATAAGGTGTTTCCCAACGATAATCGCAATCAGGTATCTCTTTCAGCCAGCAATAAGTCTTATCGAGAATTTAATTCGGACCAGAGCAATCATTGCGTGAGCGTTTGTATGAAGGAGGTTACGGTTGAGGTGTTGAAGTGGGGATCGACTTTGTCAGTGGCTGGCAGTCATATCGGAGGACTTGCCGGCGGTTTTGCTGGAGCTGTCGCTGGTACGGCCGTTGGCAGCGCTGTTGGCCTTGGTGTATGTTTAAGTGGACCAGAATGCAGTAAAACAGCACAGAAGGAACATCAAAACAAAGTAAAAGAACTTGAACTTCAAGAACGCGAACTTGTTCTTCGAGAGAAAGAATTACGTCTGAAAGAAGAAAAGCAAAGAGAGCAAGATCAAGTGCGAGAAAACGCAAAAAAAGAAGCTGAAAAAAAGAAGCAGCAGGAGTTAGAACTGGAAACCAAAAAGAAGAAGGAAGAAGCTTCAAAGAAGAAGGCGGAAGAGGAGAAGTCCAAAGAAAAGGACCGTGAAATAGAAAAAGGTGACTGGGCGGATCGTCAAAAAAATAAAGACGTAAAGGCGGACTCCTCGGCCTCATGTGAGGCTACCAAAACTTGTGATGGTTCTATGGTTGCCACCGTTATTCCCGATCACATGCGCGAGGATCAAAGCCATCGTCCACTTCAGGATGGCCACGGGAATATTCTTGGAGAGAGGGATTTAACAAGTACGCCAATGTCGAGTCGTCTTAAAGAAGCTAAAAATGGTATTGCTCCAAAGCGTAATACATTTGATAATAAACCCAAAGATTGGACGCCTGGCGAGAAAACGATTCTTCGTGATGGGACTGGCAAGGTTATCTCAATTATAGATATGACAAGCACTCCAATGCCGCGTTCGAATTAGGGACTTGAGGGGAACATATATGAAAACTAATTTGTATATAATTAATATTAAAGAGTTTAGAAAGCTATCGGGATTGCTATTAATTGGCATCATGCTTAGCATGGTGGCCAATCTACAGTTTTCACTGAAGGGATATATTATTATTCTATTTCTTTTTGTTATGTCTAAAAGTGAACCTGTGGAGGAAGTTTCTGAGGTAGCTTCGTCCTTTGACTTAGGGTCGAATAAAGATATATTACGTCTCAAAAAGATCTATCTTTTAGATAGTGTGAAATTTCATACGAGACTTTATTATTTTAATCGGTTTGTAACGTATATATTATTGGCTGGCGTTATTCTTCACGATGTTCTTGTCAATTTAAGAATCATAGATCCTGTACAGTAAAGGTTTGAATTTTTCGGGGCGGTTATTGAGGCGTTACGTTAGCCAAGAAGCTGCTCCTTCTGAAAGGGACTTGTCTTTGTTAACCCTTTTTAAAAAGGAAATTATATGAAATTTAATCTGGCATTACTTAATATGAAAGAATCTAAAGCCCTGGCGGGACCACTATTTGTTATTGGTGTTCTTGCCATTGTGACTGACTTGCAGTTTTCTCTCAAGGCATACCTTATGATCTGGTTCCTTTTTATCATGTCTAAAAGTGAGCCGGTGGAGGCAGTTCAGGTCGATTCTGCAGCTTTGGGTTTAGACACTAAAGACTTAATTATTCTTAAAAGAGTTTATATGTTCAACAACGAGAAGTTTCACAAGAGACTATATTACTTCAATCGATTCGGAGCGTTTATGCTACTAGCGGGCGTTATTCTTCACGATGTTCTTGTGTATCTAAAAATTATAGCTCCTGTATAGGAAAAGTTCGAATTTTTCGGGGCGGTTATTGAGGCGTCAGCCAAGAAACCGCTCCTTCTGAAAAGGGCTTATCGCCAAGAAGTATTTTTGCATCAAGCCAGCCGTCATCATTCCTTTTTTGCCAGTCTTCACCCCAAGAGTTTTGAATTTTAAGGACATCACGACAGTCTTTTGGGTTGTCTTTTTTGCATATGCTTCTATACCCTGTGATTACTACCGAATGCCCTCCAGTACACTTGTTGTTTTCATAGTAAGGGCATACCGAATCGAGAATCAGTGGTCTCCCTAGGGATAGAACCTTTTTGATTTCTCCGAGTAGCTCTTTATAATTCGCAGTTTCATTTTGCTTTGGGAACATATTCATTTTTGCTGGTGGAGTAATTGCGATAAGCCCACTTTCACATGATCCAACAAAAGCTGTGTATAAAAATTGTTCAAATGTTTTTTGTTTAAGTCCGATGGCCAAATCTCGTAAAGTAGTCTTTGCACCCAAGTCCTTTTGAACTAATTTTAACAAACACTCTTCACATGTGCTGCCTTCTGTTTTGAATCTGTCATACTCAGCTTTTAATTTTTCTACTATAGTCTCAATGGCCTCTTTGTCATCACTATATCTGTTGGCAAGTTGATCGAAGGGGTAACATGATTCTGAAAAAGTCATATTGTTTTTGTCTAGAGCAAAATGCCCCAACGCGCCATAGCCCAAGCCAGAAAAACGAATATTGGAATGATTTGTCCATGTTCCCGCCCGTTTATTGGGGTCATTTGGATTTGCCCAGGCAACCATCGACATTGGGGAAATCTCTTTCATTTCATCTAGTGGGTTACAGCTACTTTTTTGTTCCAGGCAGGCATAATGCTGAACAACTGTAGCAGAGCTGAAGCCAAAGCAGACCCCTAGTGAATCCTGCGAACGAACTCTAGGCATATTCGCAATAATTGTTTCAAATTGCGTAAGGGAATATGTATTTTTAATCTCTGGTGAGATTGGCCTAAGGGTTGAAATGACGGAAGAAAAGCCACATCTAGACCAAAGCAATAGTATAAAGACTAGTTTATATTTCTTCATAAATATCAATCTACAACAAAATCCAAAAAATGCTCTAGAATTAGAGTGTGCAACTTAAAAATTGGTCTGTAGTCATAGGATTGATTGTAATACAACTACCCCATTGGGGGTTTGGATCTACTTTAGAGATTCATGGCACTCCTTTCTCACGAAGTTTTTTCACAAAAAAAAGTGCGTTTACTGTTGCCACTGTTCCGCAACGAGTATTTTCTCTCTCTAATGAATCTGTTAGTCTTAGCTTGATTCAAGGGGGGCGGAACATTTTTCTCTACGAGACTTCTCGGAACGGAAAGAACTATGAATTCC
>JANJTG010000021.1 GCA_024711265.1 Bdellovibrio sp.
TGGCAAACCTTGGAAAGCGATGCGCTCTTCGGCCATATCCAGCCAACGCAAAAGATCTTTTTTGTGAGGGAAAAGTTCTCTCATCGCATCGTCAGTGACTTTAATATCGTTCGGATCCCCCGACAAAGCCACCCAACGGAACGGGCCACTGCCCTTACAGAAAAGAGGACGAATGAAGGCAGGCACAAATCCCGGATAATCAAACGCATTGGTGACTCCGGCTTCCAAAGCTCGTTCACGCAAATTATTGCCGTAGTCAAAAGTCACAGCCCCGCGCTCTTTCATCTCGAGCATTCCACGAACGTGTTTGGCCATGGAAGCATAAGCCGCCGCCAAATAAGCCTTCTGATCTCGAGTGCGGAACTCTTTGGCTGTCTCGACCGTGTAACCCTCAGGAATATATCCCACCAAAGGATCGTGAGCGGACGTTTGGTCCGTCAAAAGATCAGGGGTAAAGTTCTTTTCAATCAACTGATGAATGACCGTCGCCATATTGCCCAAAAGAGCAATCGACTTCGCTTCACCGGCAGCCGTGTATTTACGAACACGCGCAATCGCATCATCGATGTCGGTCGCCACTTCATCTACGTACTTTGTTTCAAGACGCTTTTGAATGCGAGTGGGGTCCACTTCAACCGCAAGAACACAAGCTCCCGCAAAAACACCGGCCAGAGGCTGAGCCCCGCCCATTCCACCAAGGCCCGCTGTCAAAATCACGCGACCCTTCAGATTTCCGCCAAAATACTGACGACCGGCTTCAACAAAAGACTCATACGTTCCCTGAATGATCCCTTGTGTTCCGATATAGATCCAAGATCCCGCCGTCATCTGGCCGTACATCATCAGACCTTTTTTATCGAGCTCGTTAAAGTGTTCCCATGTCGACCACTTGGGCACCAGATTGGAGTTCGCAAGCAACACCCGCGGCGCATCCTCATGGGTTTTCAAAATCCCAATAGGTTTCCCCGATTGCACCAAAAGCGTCTCATCATTTTCCAGATTTTTTAACGCCTCTAAAATCTTATCAAACGACTCCCAATTACGAGCCGCCTTTCCTATACCACCATAAACAACTAAATCCTCAGGACGCTCCGCCACCATCGGATCCAGATTGTTCTGAATCATCCGATAAGCCGCTTCCTGCAACCACCCCTTACAAACCAACTTATTCCCAGTGGGAGCCCTAACAACACGAGACATTTTTCCTCCGGAGGTACGCCGTACTTTTTGAATTGCACGGCCTTATTTCAATGTACTTTTTCGACACGATGGGAAGCAGGTACCTACCACTCCAAGTCGCCGATTGTTTTGTTTACTACTTTTTGTAATTCGTTTGAGTTCATCAAAGCTTTGATCACTTCGACGTCCTTTGAAAACACACGGTCTTCTTTAGCGAAAGGAACGTCTTTGCGGATCAGGTCATATGCGGCTTTCACGGCCGCTGTGGGTTTTAAAGGCGCCAGCAAATCCAAAGCTTGGCAGGCCGACAACATTTCCATCGCCACCACATTTTCAGCATTTCTTAAGATCTGTGCAAATTTTCTAGCCGCAATGGTTCCCATCGAAACATGGTCTTCTTTTTCCGCCGACGTGGGAATAGAGTCCACACTCGCGGGGTGTGCCAACACCTTGTTCTCACTCACCAAAGAGGCTGCCGCCACTTGCACGATCATGTGACCTGAGTTCAATCCTCCATTCGGAGTTAAGAACGCGGGAAGTTCACTCATCTGAGTTGAAATCATTTTTGAAATACGACATTCGCTGATGCTAGCTTGAGACGAAATCGCAATCCCCGCAAAATCCATCGCATGAGCAACCGGCATTCCGTGGAAATTTCCGCACGAAAGAACTTTATTCGCGTCAGCGAAAACCAACGGATTGTCCGTAGAAGAGTTCGCTTCAGTTTCAAGAACCTTCGCCACATATCTTAAAGCATCTTTTGCCGCCCCATGAACCGCTGGCATACAACGAAGAGAATACGCATCCTGCACACGATGATCGTCTGTAAAATGACTTTGCCCGATCTCACTCATCTCGCCCATCAACTTCATCAAGTTGCGTGCGGTCTTGGCCTCTCCTGGATGAGGACGGCTGGCTGAAATCAAAGGATCAAAAGCTTTGCGAGAACCGCGCAACCCCTCTAAAGACATCGCCCCCGCTAAATCCGCCATCCACAACAAGCGACGCGCTTCCCACACCGACAAGAGCCCGATGGACGTCATCACCTGACAACCATTGATCATCGAAAGACCTTCTTTGGCTTTCAACTCAAGTGGTTTGATTCCTTTTTCTTGAAGAAGTTTTTGCACAGGTACAATTTTCCCATCAGCTCCCCACGCGTCGCCTTCCCCGATGATCGTCAAAGCCAAGTGCGACAACGGAGCCAAGTCACCACTCGCTCCCACAGACCCTTGAGAGGGAACAACCGGAATGATGTCGTTATTGAGAAACTCCAAAATTTTCTCAACCACCACCGGACGAATCCCGCTATGCCCTTTGGCCAAAGCGTTTGCACGCAGAACCATCATTGCGCGAGTTTCTGTTTTCGTGAAGGGTGTTCCCACGCCCATGCTGTGAGAGCGGATCAGATTTTTTTGCAGCTGTTCGATTTCAGAATCCGAAATACGCACTGAAGAGAACGCACCAAAACCGGTGTTCACTCCGTACATCACTTCACCGCTGGCAATGCGGCCTTCGATATAATCCCGAGACTTCTGCATCTGCGCTTTGCCAGAGGCTGCAAGCTCCGCCTTGATCTGCGGATTGTGAGCAATTTCGTAAAGACTTTCGAGCGTGATATTTTCGCCGGTGATCTGCATGGTTTTTCGTTCTCCTGAAAAGCCCGCATCCTAGCGCATTGACTCTATTTTAGGAACTTTCCCCGCCTAACTACGCCCCGCATTATGCATCTTAAGAGGGAGAGACTGCTAAGCACCCTCGGTGAGTGGGCGGGCCGAGCTTAAAACTCGGGAGTTTATCACGGATGAGGCGGCTTTTGAGGCCACTAAAAAAAGAGGAGTTGTCGCCAACTCCTCTCATAAAATCTTTAAATGATTTTCGTGTCCTTGTGCCTCAAGATTTGAAGTGTAAGGATAACTGTTTTTAGATCTCAAACGGCAAAGACACAGATAACATTACTGAATCATGTTTTAAATCTGTCGTCCCGCTTCCAAGATTGGTATCAATATCTTTGAAGTCATCTTTAATGTATTCCACATTCAGGGAAACAAAAGGAAGTCCGGTAAAGCCAACGCCTAATTTCACGTTACTTCCTTTGATCTTACTATCAAATGCATCGTCAAACTTGATCTCGTTCACAAAACCATAGGCTACCCATGCTCTCAGAAGGATCGGGAAGTCCATTCCCACTACTGCTGACAAAGAGGTTCTTTTTGAATCCGTGTCTAGACCGACATCTGGTTTATACTTTCCGCTGGTACCAACATTCGCGTCCACACCAAACCAGAACATCACTGGCAGTGTGTAGGCAATACGGCCACCGATATTCACGGCTTCTGTTTTGCCGTCACCAGTAGTATCCGATTTTGCCGTTCCCATCTCATAGCCAATGTATGGCTCCAACAACAAACCCGCCTGGGAAACACTTGTAAAGCCAAGTACCAAAGCAAATACCGCCAAGAGCTTTTTCATAAAGTCTTCTCCTTTTGTAACCCAAAATCATTATGGATTCCTTTAGAATTCTGATGAGACTCTTTGACATGGTCAATGGGGGCCTCTAAGAACCCCCGACCTTCAATGAGTTCTTCTGGTACAGAGGCTAGTCCAGGAGGGACTATGTTACGCACATTCAAAGACGATAAAGAATTTTACGATTCACTTCCCAAAAAACGAATTGGTGCCGGAGTGCTGCTGTTTTACAAACACGATTTACTGATCGTGCAACCCACCTACAATCCCGGCTGGATTCTTCCCGGCGGCACCGTCGAAGCCGAAGAATCTCCTTTAGAGGGCTTGCATCGCGAAATCAAAGAAGAACTGAACATCAATATTCACCCCACCCATCTTCTGGCGATCGACTATGTCTCCAACAAAGATGTGCGCGGTGAATACATTCAATTTCTTTTTGCGGCCCACGATCTCACGCCGTCTCAGGTGGAACGAATACAACTATCCGCCTATGAACTTCGCAGCTATAAGTTTGCGCCTCTGGAAATCGCGTTAGAATTGCTCACACCCCTTGTTTCCCAACGCGTGGCAAGCAGCCTTGAAAATCAAGGACTCAATTCAGGAGCTCTATATTTGGAAAATGGAAAGCCGGTTTATGATTCTTTAAGACTTGCGATGGCCGATTTATATTCACGACCGAACACGTAACTTCCGGCGACAAAAACATCCGCCTCATGGCACAGTTTGGCCGTTTCTTCGTTGATGCCACCATCGACTTCGATCAAACAAGAAAGATTCATTTTTTGAATCTCCTCACGAAGGCGGGTGATTTTTTTTATTTGATCGTGCATGAAAGATTGCCCACCAAAACCTGGTTCGACCGTCATCACAAGAACCAGATCACAAAGAGGCAACAAGGGAAGAACCTCTTCCAAAGAAGTGCGCGGACGCAAGGTAATTCCTGGCTTCGCTCCCAGCTCACGAATGCGCTTGAGAACGGCGGCGGGATCACCGGTCGCTTCCACATGGATCGTCAGGTAATCACTGCCCGCTTTAATAAAATCTTCCACGTACCGTTCAGGTTCTTCGATCATCAAATGAACATCCAAAGGCAACGGAGAGATCTTCTTTAAAGACTTCACGACCGGAATCCCAATCGTGATATTTGGAACAAACCGGCCATCCATCACGTCCACATGAATCCAGTCGGCCCCTGCCGCGGCAACAGCTTTAATCTCTTTTTCAAGATTGGCAAAATCCGCAGACAAAATAGAGGGCGCAACCATCTTAGACACCGAGTTTGTCTCCCACTTTCAGATCATGACCTTTCAAAAAGTCCTGCACCAACATGCGATTGCGAGACTCTGGCTGAACTTCATAGAGTTTTAAAATGCCGTCCCCGCAAGCCACTGAAAAATAGTCTTCGTGGATTGACGTCACTGTTCCAGGATCTACGGTCGCCACCCCAGGAACCGGAGTCGCTTTGTGCAGCTTCAATTTCTTCCCCTGCAGCAAGGTATAAGTCCCGGGCCCATACACAAAACCACGAATTTTCCCATCAATCGCTTTCGCTGAAGCATTCCAATCAATCAAAGACTCTTGCTTTTCAATTTTCTTAGCAATCGTCACCTGTGATTCATCCTGAGGAATCGGCGCCAAATTCCCGCGCACATAATCCATCAGTTCCACTTTCAGCAGATTGGCCCCCAAGACCGCCAATTGATCATGCAATTCCAAGGCATTCATCTCGGGAGTGATCTTCACGCGACGAATTCCCAAAATATCGCCCGCATCTAATTTTTTGACCATCTTCTGCAAAGTAACGCCGCTTTCAACATCACCGGCTTCAATCGCCCTTTGAATGGGAGCCGCCCCCCGCCAACGCGGAAGAACTGAGCCATGCACATTCACACAGCCAAAGCGAAATGAATCTAAAAAACTTTGCGTGAGGATCTGTCCATAGGCGACCACAACGCCGACTTCAGCTCCCCAACTGGCAATTTCATCAAGGATTAATGGATTGGACTTCAAAGACTCTGGCGCTAAAACCTTCAAGCCGTGGGCCTGAGCCAGCATCTTCACAGGGCTGGGGGTCAATTGAAGTTTACGCCCGGCGGGGCGATCGGGTTGAGTGACAACTCCGACGACCTCAAAATGCTCGTCTTCAAGAAGAGCCTTCAATGAGGTCACGGCAAATTCAGGTGTACCTAAGAAACAAACACGGACCTTACTCACACTTCACACTTTTCTTCGTCAGCAGTCGTGGCGTCCCCTTCTTTTTTCTCTTTAACAGGGTAGCCGTACTTTTTGATTTGGTTTTTAATCTTATTGCCTTTCACGAAGCTCAAATGATCCAGGAACAAGGTCCCTTCCAAATGATCCAACTCGTGTTGCATGCAGATCGCCAAAAGACCGTCAGTTTTCACCACGAACTCTTTGCCATTCACATCAAAGGCTTTCATTTCAATATAGTTAAAACGCTCGACCGTTTCAAAGTAACCTGGGATTGACAGACAACCTTCATCAAAAGTTGTCTTTCCTTCCCCTTTCACAATTTCAGGATTGATCAAAATCAAAGGCTGCTTCACTGCGGCCTCCATCTCTGACATCTCCTCGTATTTATAACGGCGGCCTTTTTCATCCTTAGGGCGGGTGTCAATAACCACCATACGAACCAACTCACCCACTTGAGGGGCGGCCAAACCAATACCGTTGGCGTGGTACATCGTTTCAATCATGTCTTCAGAAAGCTTCTTAATTTCGGGCCCAAAGGTTTCCACCGGTTGCGAAACTTCACGCAACTTGGGATCTGGGAATGTGAGGATTTTCATTATCATGGGAACCTCCGGGAGGCCCCCATTATATCAGCGTTTAAGTCTTTTGAGAAGAACCAAGGCAAATCCCGTCATGACAATATTCGGGGTCCAAGCCGCCACGACTGGAGGTAGCGTCCCATGCTGCCCTAGGGTGATCCCCGAGGAATAGAACACGTAATAAACAAAGACCAAGGCCAGGCAGATCCCCACATTCAACATGGTTCCGCCCGAACGGGCCCGCTCCACGCTAAAGGGAATACCCAACAGACACATCACCAAACCGGCAAAAGCGAAGCTGATCTTGGAGTGATAATCGACCTCATAGGCCACAGTATCTAACCCCGCATCTTTATTCTTTTTGATAAAGTGCTCAAGCTCCTTTTGGGACATCATATCGGCCGTTTGCCCGGCACTTTGTAGATCCTTCGAGTCCTCGGCCATCACAATATTCTTGGTTTTAAACTCGCTGGTCAGGGGAAAGCTAGAGTCTTTAGAAAAAACCGTCACCGTCCCATTCTCCAGTGACCACTGAGGCCCTTTAATGGTCACCTGACGGGCTGTAATCATTTGCACCAAATCCCAGGCTTCACTAAAGAAATACATGGTCAGCCCCTGGGCCCCATCCCCTTTGGCATTCAAAGTCTGAATGTTGAAGATCGAGTTTTTAGAGCGATACCAAATCTTGTCCGTCTTGATCGTCGAAAAACGATGGGGCTCTTTTTTGAGATCATAGTACAAAATATAGTTCTTCTGCTTGGTCGCCTTGGGGACCACTTGATCCGAACTCCAGTACCCCAACGCCGAAATGACTAACACCCAAATCAAAATGGGAGTGGTAATTCGAAGCAAACTCATCCCACTGGCGAATAACGCAACGAGTTCATTGGCCTTATTCAGACTAGATAAAGTGAGAATAGTGCCCAATAAACAGGCGACTGGAAGTAGTTTTTGAATAATCTCTGGAAAAGAATACAAATAAAAATTGAGCAAAGCTGAGGGGGCCACGTTCTTATAGTTCACCATTGTCGACATCGCATCCACTGCTGTGAAAATGGTCAAAAAAACCAAGAGGCCACCTATAAAATAACCCCAAAAGAGCCATGATGTGTATCGATCGATTCTGTTCATTCTTTTAAGTCTACTCCAGGTGCCTCATTAGCTTCCGCGCCCCTCAGCGCCTCAGCACGGCGGGATGCCGCCCCTATTATCCTTGACTCGATGGCAAATTCCTATTTTACTTTTCATATGGCTTTACGCGTCTTACTTGCAGATGAGAGTTCCACAATCAAAAAAGTAATGCAACTGGCATTGTCTGACTTCGGTGTCGAAGTTAAGGCGGTGCCCGTGGGCCTTGATGTCTTGTCGGTCGCAAAAACCTTCAAGCCCGACATCGTCTTTGCCGATGTTCTTTTGACCAAACGCTCAGGTTACGAAGTCAGCTCAGATCTTAAAAATGATCCGGAAACCACTCACATTCCTGTGGTTCTTATGTGGAGTGGATTCATGGAGATCGACGAAGCCAAAGCCACAGAGTGCCGCGCAGACCGTCGTTTGGAAAAACCCTTTGATGCGGAACATTTGCGTTCCTTGGTCACAGACCTTGTACAAAAAACTCTGACAAATCCTGTGAGCAGCTTTCTGACCTTCCCCGAGATGCCCGAGTTTGAAGAAACTCCCGC
>JANJTG010000027.1 GCA_024711265.1 Bdellovibrio sp.
AGGCAAACCTTGCATTTCTCTTTCTTCATAGGTCCCGACAGAGGCCTTCTTCAAAACCTGCATGTCGATATCTGTCGCAAGAATTCGCACCTTCGAAGAAGGACTTTCACCAAGAGCTTCACAAGCCGTCATAGCGATCGTATAGGGTTCTTGCCCTGTGCTTGCCGCCGCACACCAAAGGCGCAGCTCAGAACCAAATTTTTTCCCCATATCAGGCAGCACGCTCTGAAGGAAATCAAAATGATTCGACTCGCGATAAAAAGAAGTCATATTCGTTGTCAACGCAGAAATGAACTCTGACACCGTCTCGGGTGATCCCTTTTCAAGGATGTCCCAGTACTCTTCATAAGATTTCAACGAGTGTCTTCGCAAAAGCTTTACAATGCGATTTCGGATCAACGCGTGATTCTTTGGTGTGAGTGGCAAATCCACACCCGCCAGATTATACATACGCTCAGCAAATCGGCTAAACATCTTATCTGATAACTTGATCTCTTCAAAATCATTCAGAGATCCTATGACTTCCATTTTTTTTACTGCCGTCATGCTGCTATCTCCCGACTACCTTTTACTACATTATTCACAAGGGCTCCCGGTTCAAGAATCAACACGGTTCGACCGTCACCGAGAATTGCGGCACCCGCCACCTCTGGGATGTCTTGGCCTGTCGTGATTGGTTTCACAACCACTTGCGCCTGTCCTAAAACATCATCCACGGGGAAGGCCATCTGACCTGTCATAGATTCAATAATCACCAGCATCGTTTCTTCACGGCGTGCACTCAAAGATTTGTCTCTTCTTTGCGTCAGTTGCTCATCGCGCTTGTTCAAGCTCCAATTGATAGATCCCAAAGTCTTCGAGACATCAATAACTGGCAAGAGGTGACCGCGGATGCTGGCAACTTTTCCCGCGCCAGAAACATTCGTGTAGTCTTTTGGAAGAACTCGCACGATTTCACGAATCGAGTGAATGGGAAGGATATAACGAGCCCCATCCAAAGCCACAATGATACCATCGGTGATGGCCGTGCTCAGAGGAATCGTCAAACGGAAAGTCGAACCTTGTCCCGCTTTAGAATAGATATTAATTTTTCCATTGATCTTATCCAGGTTGGATTTAACCACATCCAATCCCACACCCCGACCAGAAAGATCTGAAATCTTGTCGGCTGTTGAAAATCCAGGTTGGAAGATATACTGGAAAACCTGTTCATCAGGAATCGTCGCAGGGTCCACGCCCGCAGGAACAAAACCTCTTTCGATCGCTTTATTCAAAACTTTTTCACGGTTGATACCGCCACCGTCATCCGTGATGTCGATGGTCACATTTCCACCGGACTGTTTCGCTGACACAGTCACTTTTGCGGTCGCCGGTTTGCCTCTTTGCAAACGAACTTCTTTTTTCTCCACACCGTGGTCCATCGAGTTACGAACCAAATGAACGAGAGGATCACCCAAAAGCTCAAAGACCGTTCTTTCAACTTCGGTTTCTTCACCGATCAACTGCAAATCCACAGGTTTATCCAGACTGATAGACACGTCACGAACGATACGCTGAATCTTGATGAACATCGATTTAAGAGGCGTCATGCGTATGCTCAGTGTTTTTTCATAAAGCTCACGAACCGCTTTATCCAACTGATCCACGATCGCTTCCAAACGAAGATTCACTCCGCTACGGACTGTTTCATCATGTACAAGCTGATTCTTTAGAACGACCAACTCACCCACGGCGTCCAAAACCGAATCGACACGGCCTGTGTCCACCTTAATAGTGCTGTTCGCAGCTTTCGCCGAATTGGTCTTATTGCCATTAGAATTATTTGAACCCGCACCACCACTCGACGCTTGCGCCTGAGGGGCTGAGGGAACAACTTTTAAAACAGGTGCTGGCTTTTCTTCAGCCGCAGCCGGAGCTTCCGCTGTCGCTGGGGCCACCTTCACTTCTTCCACCTTCTTAGATTCCGCTTCTTTAGCAAAGAACTCGGCCTGATCTTCAGGGGACAGTTGCGCCAAAAGCTCTGCAAGAAGCTCATGATTTGTGTTGTCATCTGTGGGAGTCGCTTCTTCGACAGGCGTTGCCTTTGCAAAAAAGTCATCTGGAGCTTGCTCTTTGACTTCTTCTGCTGCCACAGGAGCCGGAGTTTCCGTCTGACTGTGTTTTGAGCGTTTGCCGGAAAGTTCTTCTGTAATTTGAATCAATTGAGTCTTCAAGGCCGTTGTATCCCAACCGCCTTTGTTTCCTTGCTGCAAGAAGGTCACACGATTTTTAAGCTCGTCACCCGATTGAAGTAACAGGGAAATGACATTTGAGTTCACCAAAGATGGCTGTGAACGCAAAAGATCCAAAAGGTCTTCCATCACATGCGCGAATTTTGAAAGATCTGTCAGACCTACCGCCGCCGCGCCCCCTTTTACTGAGTGAGCAACTCGGAAAATATCCGTCAGATCCTTCGCTGGATCCTGGCTGTTTTCCAGCTTCATCATATATTCTTCGTACTGTTCCAACATAAACGCAGACTCATTCAAAAAGTCCGTCTGCAGTTCCTCAAAAAACGAATTGTCGTCACTCATGTGTGCTCCATGTCCATTATCTTCCGAAAATCACATGAAATTATCGGAGAATCGTCCGCAATTCTATTTACGTCAATGGTCCAGAATGAGATCAAATTCCGTCCGGGTTTGAGTTCTTTTTTAAGACCCGACGTTTGTCTCAATTCAAAACAATGCAGATGTGAGAAAACTATTTTTTGGGGGAGGTCGAGAAATTCTCTTAAGTCCTGCGCCGTTTTTCTCGAAAAGTCCCTTGTAAGAGTTTACAAGACTGCGAAAGGCGAAAAAAATGAGCGATCTATCTTTGAAAGCAAAACCAGGTCAGTATCTCACTTTCCAACTTATGGCTGAACAATATGGCGTTGCCATTGAGACTGTCCGCGAAATCAATCAATTTGGAGAAATCACCCCCGTGCCCCGCACACCCGACTACGTAAAAGGTGTGATGAATCTGCGAGGTAAAATCATTCCAGTTGTGAATCTTCGCATCAAATTCGGAATGCAGCCTCAAGACACCACTCGCGATACTTGCATTATCGTGATCGACACTGAAATCGGTCAGGTGGGTATGATCGTGGACTCCGTAAAAGAGGTGGTCGACCTTCAAGAAGCACAAATTGAACCGTCTCCGGTACTGGGTAACGAAAACGCAATGTCTTTCGTACGCGGTATGGGTAAGGTCGACAATAAGGTTGTGATCCTTGTCGACATCGTATCAGCTTTCTCGGCGGATCAGATGGGTCAAATGGCTCACTTCTCTCATCACGAAGAAGCTAAAGCGGCTTAATTCATTAAATAAGAATGCAAATCAAGAAGCTCATGGTTAACAAACCATGAGCTTTTTTTATTCATATCTTAAAGCCTCAATCGGATGCAGCTTTGAGGCCTTCTGTGCGGGATAACTTCCAAAAACAATCCCCACCACGGCTGAAAACCCAAACGAGATCAACACAGAGCTTGTCGAAATCACGGTGGTCCAACCCAGAAGTTTAGACATGATCACTGAAAATCCAACCCCACAAAGAATTCCAAGAAGGCCGCCACAGACACTGACCACAATCGACTCTGCCAGGAACTGCATTAGAATGTCCCGACGGCGGGCGCCGATGGCTTTACGTAAGCCGATTTCCTTGGTTCTCTCCGTCACTGAAACCAACATGATGTTCATAATCCCAATGCCTCCGACCACTAAAGAGATCGCCGCAATGGAAGAAAGAAGAATCGCCATCGTTTTACTGCTGGCATCCACCGCTTTCTGAATATCGGCCATATTGAAAATCTGAAATGCGTCCCCTTGGGCCGATAGCGGCACTCGATAACGTCCATTCATCACTTCCAAAATGGAATCCTGCACAGCGGGAATGTCTTCAGCCTGACGAACCTCAATATCTACGGAATCCACATAATTTCTGCCGAACAAACGGTACATCGCCGTTGCCACGGGAACAATCACGCGAT
>JANJTG010000366.1 GCA_024711265.1 Bdellovibrio sp.
GCGAAGCTCGCGGGCACCGATGAACTCGTTGCATTGATCCCGGCCCTGCGCCACCGCGGCAATCGAACGCCGCGCCTGAGCACCGAGCAGGAGGCCGCGATGGACGAGATCATCCGCCGCGAGTTCGAGTCCAATCGTGCCCCGAACCTGAAGCACTGCCACCGGCAGCTGCGGATTCTCTGCGCCGAACGGGCCATTCAGCTGCCGTCCTATCCGACATTCATTTCGCGAGTCAGGGCTCGCCCGCAGCCGCAGCAAGACCGGGCGCGGCACGGCAACCGCGTGGCCTACCAGAACGCCGAGTTCGTCCATGTGCTCTACGCGGACACGCCGGTGCACGGCTGTCGCGCGTTTCAGTACGTGCATATGGACCACACCGAGCTCGACCTCGAACTGGTGTCGCTGCGCACCGGAAAGTCGCTCGGCCGGCCGTGGCTGTCGATCGCCATCGATGCCTACACGCGTCGGATCGTCGGCCTCTACCTCTCGTACGACCCGCCTTCGTATCGCTCCAACATGATGCTGCTGCGCGACATGGTGCGCCGCTACCGGCGCCTGCCGCAGTTCATCGTGGTCGACAACGGCGCGGATTTCCGCTGCGCCGACTTCGAGCGCTTCACCGAACTCATGCGCATCCACGTGCGCTACCGCCCGGCCGGACGGCCGCGCCACGGGTCGGTGATGGAGCGCATCTTTGGCCGCCTCCATACCGAGTACGTGCACAACTTGGCCGGCAACACGAAGGCGCTGAAAGAGGTGCGCCGCACGACCGGCAAGTTCCTTCCGTCGCGGCTGGCCGAGTGGACGCTGGAGTATCTCTACTACGGAATCGATTACTGGGCCTTCACCTACTACGACAACGCCGAACATTCGACGCTGGGGATGAGCCCACGCGAAGCCTTCAACCGCAGCATGGCTTCGGCGGGCACGCGTGAGCACCGCATCGTGACGCTGACCCAGGATTTTCTCATCCTGACCTGTCCGACGGCGGGGCGCCTCGGCCAGCGCAAGGTCGACCGGCAGCGTGGCATCAAGGTGCACAACAACTTCTTCTATTGGTGTCCCGAATTCCGCGACCCGAAGTTGCATGGCCGCTCAGTGCCCGTGCGTTACGACCCGTGGGACAGCTCCACGGTGTACGTGCAAATCGACAAGCGGTGGGTGCCGGCGCAGTGCAAGTCGCTGGTTGCCTTGGGGCAGCTTACGGAGAAGGAGCGCGAGCTGTTCTCCACGGAGATGCGCAGCCACTACCGCCTGCGCGACGACGATGAGGTCTCGACGCAACAGCTTGCCGAGTTCCTGCGCGTCTTCACGCCGAAGGGCGCGGCCGAGCTGGCGCTCGAGCGTCAGCGCGAGAACCGTGAATTGTATGGGGCGGTCGGCATCGGCGCGATTGCCAGCCCCTCGCAGTTCGCCGCCCTTCCCGCGCCGACGCAGGCGCTCGACCTTCCGATGCCCCCGAACGTTG
>JANJTG010000384.1 GCA_024711265.1 Bdellovibrio sp.
CGTCGACGACGCCGACGCCGCCCGCACGCTGCCGCGCGAGCAGGAATGGATCACCCGCGACGGCTACCACCGCGAGCGCCGCGGCGCCCGCCACCTCGGCCGGCCGCAGGAATTCCACTTCGGCGAACTCGCCCGCCAGTCACGCATCGCCGCGCTGCAAGACGAGATCAGCGCGCTCGACAAGCAGCTCCAGGCCCTGCGCCCCCGGCTCGACACCGCCGCCGCCGGGCTCACCACGATCCGCCAGCGCCTGCTCGGTCTGCAGTCGGCCCAACTGCTCGCCGCCAAAGCCGGGACCTACGCCAGCGCCGAGGCCGAGCTGCCCGCCGCACGCAAGGCCCTGACCGAGGCGATCGGCGCGCGCAGCGAAACCCGCGGCGAGCTCGACCGCCTCACCGAAAAGATCAACGGCATCCAGATCGAACTCGACCGCCGCACCCGCGAACTGAAGGCCATCGAGCTGCGCCTGGCCGAGCTCGCACGCGAACACGGTCCGCGCCGCCACGCCCAGGCCGAGCGCATCGTCCGGCTGCGCCGTCGCCGGCACGCCATCCCGGCGCACGGGCTGGACACGGCCGAACTCGCGCTCCTCGTCGACCGCTACGGCGACGCCCGCGGCGCCCGCCTGCAGTTCGAGCGCCTGCGCCGCCATCTCGACGAAGGCGACTGGATCACCGATCCCGCAGTGCTGGTCGTGCGCGACCGCCTCGCCGCCGACGTCGCCGTGCGCGAGCGCGACTACCTGAACCGCCAGGGCTACTGCGCCACCGCACGACTGCACAGCGACAATGCCCGCGCCGCCTACATCGCCAAGCTGCGCGCCACCGTGCGCCAGTACGCGAAAAACCTGAAAGCGCTCGGCGAACTGGCCAACGTCGGCGTCGACTGCCCCACGCCGCATCTGGAAAACGACGATCTCTCGCTCGCCCAGGCCGGGCTCGAAGTGCGCTTCGACTTCGACCGCAAGGGCGCGGTCGGCCTCAACGACGGCGAGGCCTCGGGCGGCCAGCAGGTGATGAAGTCGCTGATCCTCTTGATCGGCCTGTTGATGGACGAGGCCCGCCCCGGC
>JANJTG010000390.1 GCA_024711265.1 Bdellovibrio sp.
GCGCCCAGCGCCAGCGCGGGGCCGCCGGCCACGCCCGGCACGGGCGCCACCGCGCTGCCGTCGGGCCGGTGGTGCACCGGCTCGAAACTTTCGTCGCCGTGCACGAAGCTGGTGAGCAGGCGGTCCATGGCCCAGGCCATCGTGTGCTCTTCGCGCGCGGGCACGCCCAGCGCGGCGCGGAAGCCCGGGTCCAGGCCCCAGGCGGCGCGCGCGTCGCCGAGCCAGCGGCCAAGCGCGTCGAGCGCGTCGTCATCGAGCCCGAGCCGGCGCGCCACGTCCGGCTGGCCCAGGAAATCGAGCAGCTCCGGCGCGGTGAAACGCGAGGCCGGCAGCGCCAGCAGGCGGCGGAACGCGGTGAGCAGCGAAGACGCGCGCGCCACCGGCACGTCGGCCAGGTGGTAGGGCAAGGGCCCGCCCGCCTCGCCCGCGGGGCCGAACACCGCCGGCAGCAGCGGCAGGTAGGCGCCGATGTCGGGCGCCATCACCACGATGTCGGCGGGTTCGAGCGTGGGGTCGTCGGCGCGGGCGCGCAGCAGCGCGTCGTGCAGCACCTCGAGCTCGCGCAGGCGGGTGTGGCAGCCGTGCACGCGCAGCGAGGCGTCGGCGAGGCGTTCGCCGCGGGCACGCTCGTCCGCGCCGGCCAGCGCGGGATCGAGCCGGCGCAGGCTTTCCTGCACGCGGTCGAGCAGGCGGACGGGCGGCGTGTCGGCGCCGGCTTCGTCGCGGTAGTGGCGCAGGTCGAGCCTGGCCTCCAGTTCCTGCAGCTGCAGCATGAAGTGCTGGCCCAGGCGGCCCCACGCGGCCAGCAAGGGGTGGCCCTGGTCGAGGAAGAAGGCTTCGTTGTCTTCGGAGTACGGCGCCTTCGCCAGGTCGCGCAGGCGGGCGGCGTCGGTGCGCAGGCCGGCCCAGAATTCGCGGCAGGGGTCGGGCACGTACAGCACCACCGGGCGCTGCGCGGCCAGCGCCTGCAGCACGGCCAGTTCGGCCGGCGCCAGGTGGCTGATGCCGAACACGTGCAGCGGTTCGTCGGCCTGCGGCGCCGGGCGGCCGCCGCGCAGGGCGTCGGTGAGCGCGGCCAGGCGTTCGCCTCGGTGCAGGTCGGCGCC
>JANJTG010000398.1 GCA_024711265.1 Bdellovibrio sp.
TTTCAGAAAAGAGTTCTTTAATCGCAGCCGCCGTCACCAAATAAGCGCCGGTGATGGCATGGCAAGAGTGACCTGCTAAATGATAACAATCTAAGAGTGAAATCTTAAATTCACGCTCTTCAGATGAGCACAGCAAAAACTCCGCAAACGGTTCATGGACCGAGATGGTCAACGCTTTTGCGATGCCCAGAATTTGATCAGCAGGAGACATCTGATCTGCCATATCACTACTCGAAGTATTCGTGATAGAGATTCAAACTTTCATGAATCTCACGCAAAGCCACAATACGTTTTTTTGGATTTTTCAAATTCTCCTGCGCCGCCAGCAGCTTTCCTAAAACCACATGAAGAGTGGCGTCCGCCTTGGGCTCAAGCTTACAGTTCTTCACGATCTGCGAGGTTGAATCTCCAATTTGTTTAGCCAACATTTTGTAGTCAGAACTTTTCACCTTCTTTGTTTCAAAAAGTTTGTGAACAGAATCAAACTTTTCTTCAAGAGCAGCCATATTCACTTTTAATGTCTGATCGGATTGCCACTTCTTCCCCTCATTCAAAACCATTTGGGTGTTACGTCCCTCGTGTGAATGAGAATGCTCTTCTGCAAAGGCCCCCCAGTTGAGGGCCAAAATCAAAACTAATACTCCTGCTTTCACGGCAATCCTTTCTTTCTTCTATCCCGTCTGACTGACAAGGGTTAAAGTTGAGGAGGAATTTGCATACTCTCCCAGAACCATTATGCTTAAATCCACTGTTAACTGTTGAGTCGTCTTTGCGAGGTTGCTGATCTCTCCACTGGTGGCGGCAATCTCTTCGGCGGAGGCCGCATTGGATTGTGACGCCTGATCCAGTTGATTCATCGCTTTGCCAATTTGCTGAATACCCGCACTTTGCTCCGAAGACGCCGCCGCGATCTCATTGTTTAAATCCGCAACCTTTTTTACAGACTCAACAATACTTCCCAAGACTTCACCACTTTGATCGGCGACTTTGGATCCCTCTTCGACCTGCTCCACTGAAACCTTAATCAAGGTGGAAATATCTTTTGCGGCCACCGCACTTCTTTGCGCCAAGGCGCGCACTGCCTCGGCAACGACGGCAAATCCCTTTCCTTGCTCTCCGGCTCGCGCCGCTTCCACGGATGCGTTCAAAGCCAGAAGATTTGTTTGGAAGGCAATATCGTCAATCACCGAAATGATTTCTTCGATTTTCTTAGATGATTTGGAGATCTCGCTCATGGATTCGATAAGAGTCCGAATCTCTCGCTCTCCACGCTCTGCCGCTTCTCGTGATGACGCCGAAAGAGCTGCTGCCTGCCGTGCACTGTCCGCATTCACCTGCACCATGGAAGTCAGTTCCTCCAACGAAGCCACCGTTTCTTCCAAAGACGCTGCCGCTTCTGTTGAGGACTGGGACAAGCTGCTTCCGGCCTCATTCAACTGCTGTACCGAGGTGGTTACGTTCCCACTCGCTCCGGACAACTGCCCTGCGATGGAAGAGATGCCGTTTGCGATACGCGAAGAAATCATAATAATAATAGCGAGAATGATCACACTCGCGGTGGTATTAATGATCCCAGTCCACAGATAGACATTCTTTTGCACCTGCGCGGACTCAGAGCCCTCCTCTTCAGCACGCTTTTCGTAGGTCTTTGCGATGGCCCCGTTGTTTTTTCCAATCTCACTTCCCAACTTCCAAATATCACCCAAAAGAAGATCTTGGGCTTCTTTCATAGACGCCGGGCTGCCTTCTTCCACAAGTTCCAAAGCTTTATCCAGCATTCCCAAATATCGATCTTTGTTGTCTTTGATGAATTTGAAGTTCTCCATCTCTTCCGAATGATGGGTCTT
>JANJTG010000080.1 GCA_024711265.1 Bdellovibrio sp.
TTAAATCTCCAGATCATCACAAGCATTCAGTTTTTTGTTTGACCGGCCCCCGATCAAGTTGTCACCCTGAAAGACTCATAGGGAGGCACTTATGCTGCGCAAAGGATTATTGATTTCCTCATTTGTTTGCTCAACAGGCCTCGCCCAGCAAAGCACGACGACCTTGCCACAGACCGTGGCCGTGCCGACTCCAGAACAAGCGGTGGCGGCCTCCAGCTTCTCGGCCGCAGAAACGCAATCCCCCTGGAAGTTGTCCCTTGGTTCTGAAAACTATACTTATGAGATTGAACAGCGCAACCTGGGAGCGCAGGCTCCTGTTGTTTCGTCGAATTGGATCGGTGCCGTTTATAATGTAAACCCCAAATGGGCCATCGAACTGCGCCAGCATTTTCAGTATGCGATCAATAAAGAAAATCTTGCCGGTCGTGATAAAATTCTAAATACAAATGACTTCGCCATCGCTGAGACCCTGCTTCGAATAGCCGCAAAGCCTGAGTGGAGTCTTTGGGGATCAAAACCCATCATCTTCGAACTGAGATACTACATCCCTCTGGATCGTGTGGCTCAACAAAATAAAGAACCGGGTCGCCTTCGTGCAGACTACTATGCAGAGTGGATGATGAGTCCCAAATGGTCTTTAGCAACGTGGCTGTCGCCGCGAATTCAACTAAACAGTGCTGACAATCCCAACAAGGCCGTCGGCCCGGATGCTGAATACTATCAGATAAAGTTGGCTCCCTATCTGTCTTATTACTTCAATGATAATGTCTCTGCCTACTACGCCTGCGCTCTAAACCAGAAATACAGTCAGGCCCAGAGAGGGAATTGGACGCCGAATATGGCGAATGTCGGCGCTCATGAAATTGGAATGTATATTGGGACCGGGCCCTTTCTTTTTAATCCCGCACTTATCAGCGAAACCAACCTCGACAATAGCGATGGTTCCGTATTCAGCAAAAGCTCCAGGATTTTTTCTTATGAAACCCTGAGCTACAACCTGAATGCGTACGCGACCTTCTAATCAGGCCGCGTCCTCGTCATCTCGACCTTGGACAAATGTATTTAGCTCGATCACCAAAGATGAAATCTTGTTGGTCTGTTTTGCGATATCCATACTATTGTGTGAAATCATCGTCGAGTTCTGAGCATTAGCCTGAACGGCCGAGTCGATTTCACCCAAGTTCTCATCAATCATCACCAGACTGCTTTTTTCTTCATGAGTCGCTACCGCAATTTCTTTGTTCAGGTTTGAAACCTTCTTCACAGAACTGACGATGTCGCCAAAAACTGTCGCGGATTTATTTGCGACAGACAATCCATGGGCAATCTTTCCCGTTACATCCTCAATTTGGCTTGCAATGTCCTGAGCCGCTAAAGATGATTTCGTCGAAAGCTGGCGAACTGCATCCGCCACCACCGCAAAACCTTTTCCGGCTTCTCCGGCGCGTGCGGCTTCAACCGCCGCATTCAAAGCCAAAAGATTGGTCTGGAAGGAAATGTCGTTAATGATACTGACAAAGTTATCAATTTTCTTCGCAGAGTCTGAAATTGCCTTCATGGAATGCATCAGCTCTTGAAGTTCTTTTTCACCCAAAGTCGCGGCTTCCTCAGATTTTTCGGATAGTCCCGCTGCGATCGAGGCATGATCCGCAGATCTTTCGACCTTGTCGCGAATTTCACGGACTGCATGGGCTGTTTTATCGACAGAGTCCGCCGACTGCGTAGCCGACGTTGAAAGCACGGAAACTGAGCTTGTAACCACGTCGACAGATTGGTTCACATTTTCAATAGATTGTTTCAACTCTTGAGTCAGCGTCTCAATACGACGGCCGGTGATGGCCGACAGCCACGACAACAAACCAAAGATCAGAAGACCGACAAAAATACTCACGCCGATCAAGCCGGTTCTTGAGTTTTTCTGCAGAAGCTCTTTTTCCACTTTATTGTCTTCCGTCTGATTGAAATGCAGATCAATCTCTTCCATCAATACCGCATCCACATAGGCGGAACTGATAAACCAAGCGCCATCCAGCTTCAACGCGTCTCTGACGAACTGATCCCCTTCAGGCGTGTGTTTCTGAAGCTCTTGTAGCATTTTTTCTGAGACCTCAAAGAAACCTGGAATGATTTTTTCCATGTTCTGATAGATGCGCAGCTCTTCCGGATCCTTGGGCTTGTCATTCAGCTGCTGAATGTAGTCGTGCATTTGATCCAAGATCACTTGTGCTTGACCCGTATAATAGTTTTTTAAAAGTTCATTGTTGTTATTCGCCAGGGCTCCATACATATAGTAACCGTAAGAGGCCTTGGCTGTGGACATCTTGTTAAACAGATCCACTGCGGGAATCAAATCATCGTAAGCATCATCTAAGATGGTTGATAACTTTCCCGTCGTGAACACAGCAATTAGACAAAGAGTCACAAACCCCACCGCTGGCAAAACGGAAATTCCTAGAAAACGACCACGTAAACCTTTGAAGAATTTGAATAGCTTTTTCATGAGGCTATATTCGGAAAATTTTCAGTTCATATTGAGAAATTTTCGGGAAATTCATCCAACGGTGGACAATGCCCATATACAAGCCCAGTAGTAGTATTGGAGCCAATATATACTTATGTTTTAAACTAGCCCAAATACGCCAAAAATAAATAAATTCTCATAAAAATAAACATTGGACCCTTTATTTGTTCTTAAATAATCCGAACTATTTTTACAATTTCACCACCCGGAGGATTTACATGGGTTTGAGTTTGCGCGTTAAGATTGCAGGCCTAGTATCAATGTCACTGATATTGGCTTTAGTTTATGGTGGCATTCATCTTTACGGAAATATCAAGCGTTCCCAAGACGCCAAAGATATTGTTATGAGAAGTGCCTTTTTTAAGGTCACGTCACAGCTTATTCACGAGATGCAAGTTGAGCGCGGCAAAACGGCTCTTTTTCTAGGGGGCAGCAGTTCTGAGGCCGACCTTAAAGACCATCGTGTTCTTGTCGACAAAAGTTTTTCTGAGTTTTCTGACTCTCAACAAAAACAAGGCTATCAAGACATTTCCGATATTAATGCACTCAAA
>JANJTG010000089.1 GCA_024711265.1 Bdellovibrio sp.
CTTGAGTCGGAGTTGCCCTTTTAGATCTTTGCTCAAACGAGCGATTCGTTTGTCCGCGATTTCGCTTTCTTCGCTGGCAAGAGCCTGCCATAAAATCGCAAAGGCCGCCCATTGATGACGGCACGAGTGGGAAGAGGCTTGTGAGGTCTTGCAATAGTTACAAGAGAAATCAACGTTTCCTGAGTCCGTCTCGGTCACATGTAAGGTCAAAGACTTTTGCAGTTCAGGATCCGTTAAAAACAGGTGAACTTGAACCATCTCCTGGTCTGAAAACAGAACTTCATGTCCTTCAAAGCCCCCCTCTTCCAAAAGAAGAAGCCCCTCTTGAAAAGAACGCTGCTCACTCAGAGGCACTTTTTCCTGCGGATGACGAAGCTGAGCAATGTTTTGAATGGTGAGGGGCTGAAGAAACACTCTTTTTATTCCTTTGGTCATGCTTTAAGGGCATCAAACAGAATCCCCTAATTAGGCAAAAAAGTCACTAAACATCCTTAAACCCAAGCTTAATTTTTGTACTGAAGACTCAAATCCAAGACATTTGCATGGAAGCCCTGAATAAAGTCTGCTACAAGAGAAGTTCCTATAGAAACTGAGGTCTTTTGTGAAACCCGCTGACTTTAAATCTTTGCCTTTGAACCCTGAACTTCTGGCTGTGGCTGAAGAACTTGGCTTTAAAGAACTGACGCCTATTCAAGCAGAAAGCATTCCTCTTTTGTTGACAGGCAAAGATCTTATCGGACAATCCAAAACAGGAAGTGGCAAAACGGCGGCCTTCGCGCTTCCCCTTTTGAATAAAATCAAACTGAGTGAAAAACGACTGCAAGCTCTGGTTTTATGCCCGACTCGTGAACTGGCAACTCAAGTGGTGACGGAGATGAGGAAATGGGGACGTCGCTATGAAGGCCTGCAAATCCTTCCTCTGGTCGGTGGACAACCAGGAAGAGCCCAAAGCGAAGCTCTTGAAAGAGGCGTGCAGATTGCCATAGGCACTCCTGGTCGCGTTCTGGATCTCATTGAGCGAAAAAGAATAGATCTTGAATTTGTGACAACACTGGTTCTGGATGAGGCCGATAAGATGCTGGATATGGGGTTTGAGGCCGAACTCCGGGCAATTCTTAAGGAACTTCCTACACAACGGCAAACGGCTCTTTTTTCGGCGACTTTTCCTGACTCCATTCGTGATCTCAGTCGGAAATACCAAAAGAATCCGGCTCAAATCACCGTTTCTGATGATTCTTCGGAAGAACTGATTGAACAATGGTTGTACGACACCGAAGCAGACGAAAAAGCTCACGTCCTCATGAGAGTCTTGCAACAACACCCTTCGGAATCCACGATCGTCTTTTGCAATATGAAATCCACGGTCCAAGAAATTGCAGAAAGAATCGCAGAGCAAGGGGTCAGTTGTTACGGACTTCACGGCGATCTTGAACAGAGAGAACGGGACCGCGTGCTTACTATGTTCCGCAACGGAAGCTGTCGCATTCTTGTCGCCACTGATGTGGCGGCGCGCGGGCTGGATATTGAACACCTAGAACTCGTGATTAACTTTGATCTTCCCACGCAAGCGGAAACCTATGTTCATCGCATTGGGCGCACCGGGCGTGCAGGACGAACCGGCGTCGCTGTGACCTTGGCGTCTCCTCGAGATTCATTAAAAATTCTTGAGTTAGAGAAGCTCGCCAAGACAAAATTTCTAAAGCAGCCTTTGGGTTTCAAAAATCAACATGGTCTTGGAAAAAGCTTTCGCGAAACCCGCATGCAGACCCTCTCCATTTCTGGAGGGCGCAAAGATAAACTGCGACCAGGTGATATTCTGGGAGCCCTCACCGGGGAATCCGGGGGATTGAACTCGGCGGATGTGGGGAAAATTGAAATTCATGATAATTTCTCTTATGTCGCTATTTCTTCAGCCCATGCCTCAACTGCTTTGGAGCGCCTTCGCACTCGTGGAATCAAGGGCCGGAAGTTTCAGATCAAATTTATGAAATAAACTTTAAACTTAGCCACTTCTCTTTTTCAAAAAAAGAGACTCTTGTGCTATGCTACACAGACTCGATCCGTGGATTCACAAAGGATTTTTGATATAATTTAACGGTAAGGAGATTCTATGGGTACGGAAGTATGGATCATTGGTGGCGCGATCGTCATTTCGATTATTAGCTTTTTAGCCTACGCGATTTTAGCATTCTTCTTTCCGGAGTGGGTTGGTATCACCGGAAAAGTGGCTCGCTCTGCAGAGCAAAGTCATGTTGAGGGAGCTGAAGCCCCTCAACACGCCTTTGACAAACTTTCTAAATAAGTTCTACAGGCCCCTTCATGGATTAGAATCCGTCCGTTGTGCCTACTTTTCTGAAAGAATCCCCATCATCATCAAAAGGAATCACGGCTGAAGCTTCGCTCTTTTTACTGGGGGCCTTCGCCACTGGTGATTTCACAGGCTTGAAGCTCACAACTTGAGAGTTTTGCGTCCGAGGGGCCTTCTTTTCAGAAGCGACCACCCCCTTAAACGACGTTGGAGTCTGCTTTTCAATGCCTCCGTGGATCACATGCTCCAAGGATCTCACCCCGGCCTTTAAGTTCTCAGATTGCGCCGACAATTCTTCCGCCGCCGCCGCCGCTTCTTCTGAAGCCGCCGCATTTGCCTGAGTGACTTGATCCAGTTGATTCATCGCCTTGCCAATTTGGGTGATACCGTTGCTTTGTTCTTCACTGGCATTTGAAATTTCATTATTCAAATCCGCCACTTTTTTGACGGAGTTCACAATCTCAGTCAGAACCTCACCGCCTTGAATGGCCTGTTTGCTACCCACTTCGATTTTCTGAACACTGTTTTGAATCAATTCCGCAATATCTTTCGCAGCCAAGGAACTTCTTTGCGCCAAACTGCGCACAGCCTCGGCAACAACGGCAAATCCTTTCCCTTGTTCACCCGCTCGAGCAGCCTCGACCGCGGCGTTCAGAGCCAACAAATTCGTCTGGAATGCAATATCGTCAATAACCGTCGTAATTTCCTCGATCTTCTTGGAATCCGCAGAAATGCTTTGAATAGATCCAATCAATGTCTTGATCTCTTGTTCACCCTTCACCGCGATTTCTCTTGTTGAAGAGGCTAAACTGGCCGCCTGTTTTGCGTTATCTGTGTTCAAACGCACCATCGAGGTGAGCTCTTCCATCGTTGCGACGGTTTCTTCCAACGAAGACGCTTGCTCTGTTGAAGACTGAGAAAGGCCCTGAGAAGATTCTGAAATTTGATTTGCCGCCTGAGAAACCTGATCTGCACCTTGCGCCAAATCTTTAGATACAGAAGAAACAACCCTGGTGATTTTAGTAGCTAGAATATAGCCAATGCCCAGACCGGCGACAAGCCCCGCCAAAATCATAAGCACGATGATATTGTTTCCAGAGGAGGCCGCGGCCTTTGCATCCACAACTCGGGCTTCAAGAACCTTCTGATGGAAATTTACAAGAGCCACAACAGCCTCTGTATAGATACGGGCCTTCTCTGGGCAATCCTTCAAGAAGATCTGTCGCATTTTGACTCTATCTTCAGCACTGCCGGAATGATAAAGCTTTTCAACTTCGACCCCCACCTGCTTAAAACTACCCCATGCCGTATTGACACGGTCGTAAAGTTCCTTCTGGCCAGGCACAAAACCGTATCTCACATATTGTTCATTGTACTTTTCATATTCCGCAACAGCCTCTGCTGCGCCTTTCAGAGCGTCTTCAGCGTCGGCAGGACTAAGCCCCTCAATACCCAAAGTTCTAAGGGTGATACGTACACGGCGATAGTTGAGCATCATTTCGTAACTCAATTTCATTTTTGGAACAGAGACCTCGACCACGCCATCATAATTGCTGGTGACCTTTTGAAATGAGGTGTAGGCGGTAACACCCACGGCGGCTGTGATTGCACTTAAAAATCCGCATAATAACAACATCTTCATTTTCAGGCTCAAGCTCTTTTTTTTCATTGTTCTATCCCTCCAAAATCGTTCACTTTTACAATGAATGACCCTTGATCATAATAAATATGGCCATGTGCTCACGTTCGTCTTAATTCCTGATTGGTTTCCGATTCCTAGACTCTGACGTTCACCACCACGCTCAATATATCGTGAGTCTCTCTACGGAATTTTATGAATATGACTTGAGTCAAATTCGACTGTTCTTGAACGAATTGCCCGATAATAAATGTTACCGAAGCTGCCTCAAAACGAGATCCAGATTTTCGTGCCCAACCTCATTGCCCGTTAAATAGTGTTACCGAACGAGCTAGCCTTAAGTCCTTAGAATCACAGGGAGGTGATTTAGTGGAAGGATCTAGCAAGTGGGACTATGTTCGGGTTATGAGCGAACGTTACCAAAGCGCCTGTCGCAAAGAGAAACGTCTCATTTTAGATGAGCTTGAGAAAAACTTAAAAGTTCACAGAAAAAGTGCCATTAGGTCTTTGAACTCCAGCAAGACTAAAAAACCAAAGGAGTCCCGAGGTCGCCGCCGGATTTACAATGACTTCGTGATCCAGCACTTAAAGAGGCTGTGGTTGGATATGGGGCAACTTTGCTCTCGTCGGATGAAGAAGGCTATGCCTCGTTGGATCGTTCATTACGATGTCCCTGAGGTGACCAAGCTCTTATTGCTTCAGATGAGTAAAACAACTATCGACGTTTACCTACGGCCTTATAAAGCCCAATACCGCCGCCACTGGAATAGTGGCACGCGAGCTGACAAGTACATCAAAACAATGATCCCCTTAAAGCCCCTAGACTACAATGTGAGATCTGTGGGGCATGTCGAGGCCGACACCGTTCATCACTGCGGTGGGAGCTTAAGCGGAGCCTATGCAATCACTCTAACTGTGACCGACGTACTGAGTGGCTGGACAGAATGTCGTGCGATGTGGGGCAAGTCCTCGTTCGGAGTTACAACTTGCATGATAGACATCGAACAAAATTTACCATTTAAGCTTCACACAATCTGCACAGACAACGGCAATGAGTTTTTAAACCACCAGTTCCTCAGATATTTACAAGACAGAGAGGAGAAAGTGTCATTAAAAAGAGGGCGCCCCTATCGTAAGAATGATCAGTGTTATGTAGAGCAAAAGAACTTCACTCATGTCAGAGAACTTTTTGGTTGGGATCGTCTGGACAAAAAGGAGTTGATCGAAGTGATGAGCGATATTTACCGCAACGAGTGGGCGCTCTTGCAAAATCTTTTTTATCCGCAAATGAAGTTGGAATACAAGACCCGAGTTGGAGCTAAGTACAAGAGGAAATACTCAGAACCGCAGACACCTTTAGAAAGGGTCTTAGCTTCCCCAGACGTCTCCCCAGACTGCAAAGAAAAGCTAAGACAACTTGAACAAACACTGAATCCGTTCGAGCTAAAAAAGACGATAGAAACTAAACTAAAGATCATCAACAAACTTCTACAAAAAACCGAAGGAGAAGCAATATGACACAGAAACCCAAAAGCAAGTCCTTCGGTAACACTTATTTATCGGTCAATACGTGAATGCAAATCTCGCCTCAAAACACCTCTAGACTAAATGAAAAATTGTATTTTATGACCTCCCATGGAACTCTATTTATTGGGAAAAATTGGAAATTTTCATTATTACTCAAAGAGTAATAAACTGATTTGGATGTTGTCTTTATTTGAAGACCCACGACGTCACTTTTTTTAAAAGCACTTCCATTTCACAATGGGAAGCCGGCTGTTTTTTACGATACCCTGTAAATCCTATGATATTTACAGTGACCCCGATCACACCCTGTGCGAATATACCCGACACTGAATTATATGAATATTCTTTATCAAGACGAACACTTTTTTGCGATCGATAAACCCGCCGGGCATTTCGTACACCCTCCGGAGCGTTCGCCCTATCCTGTCCCCCGTGAAAAAATATGTTTGTATACTTTACGTGAACTGATGAAACAAGACGTCTATCCGGCACATCGTTTGGATGCCCCTACGAGCGGCGTGGTCCTTTTTGCTACGAATAAGTATGCCGCCGCTGAACTCGGTCGTTTGTTTATGGAAAGAAAAATCCAGAAAACATATCATGCCGTGGTTCGAGGTTTCGCTGATGAGGCTGGATCTATTGACCTCCCTCTAGAGGTGGCGGGTTTTGGTCAGGTCGACGCAAAAACCCTTTATAGACGCCTTGGTACAATCGAATTCCCTATTCCTGTTGGGAAAAAGTATCCCACCTCCCGCTATTCTCTAGTGGAGGCGTCCCCTGTTACGGGACGTTGGCACCAGATTCGACGTCACTTCGATCGCATTGCTCATCCCCTTTTGGGCGACATCGAACACGGGGACTCTCATCACAATCGTTTCTTCCGAGATAATCTGGAAATTCGCGGACTGTGTCTTAAAGCCACGCGCTTAGAATTTCAACATCCCTGGAGTGGCGAAAGTCTTAAGATCACGGCCCCTGTTTGCGACAAGTGGCAAAAGATCTATTCTCTTTTCAACTGGCCTAATCAGAGTACCTAGGTACGAAGTGTAAAACAGTTCGACAGAATAATTTGAATTCATATTTTCGCCTCTGAAAAAATCCAAATTTATTTAGAATCATCCCCGACCATGGTACCATAAAAGAGTATGATCAAAGAGTTATGGCATTCATTCCCACGTCTGTTGGAACACAAGATCAATGCACTTCTCGATGGTGCGGAACCTTCCCCCACGAAGGCATTTCAACTTTACAAAACCTGCCAAAGAGAAAACCTATGGCACGAATCTTTTGAAAAGTTCTCGGAGCATCTCAATCACTTTTTTGGCCTTCCCAAAGCCGAGCGACGTAAAAGCGACCTCGATCACTTTTTGGACCGCCCTCTCCACTCCGCTCTTTACGAGGACTTTCAACTTAACTTCCGTAATGCAATGGTGGACAGTCGAGCGGTTGTCGACATCGCCAGTTGGGCCCATCATCTTATGAGAGTCAGCTATAAATCCAACAGTGCCGTGATTTCTTGTGATGTTTTATTAAAGACTCTTCATTACATCACCAATCCTCCGCTGTTTGAGAAAGCTCAAGACATCAAGTTCGAAGACTTCTGCTCGGCCTGGAGAAAAACCGTCTTCAAACTTTTCGGAAAGAAATATGATTCTGAATTCACTATGATTCTGAATGAGCTGCAATGGCTCAATACTCAAATTAAAGCTGAGGAAACACCCCAAGAACGGTTCTTTCCAGGAATCTATTTAACTCAGACTGAGATCGACTGGACCACGGCCGTTCAGAAGGCGGTCGCAGAAAATGCCCCCATACCCAAGTTTCCATTGTCTCGAGGACCTCAAAAGCAAAAACTGATTGATCTTGAAAGAACCATCAGTCTGTACAAGGTGGTCCAAACCACCAAACTTCCCGAATTTATCAAGCATCGAGATAACATTCGAGCCACTATTTTAGATCGTTGCGAAAGTTTGTTACGGGAACGAGCTCGCTAAAAAACTGATACCAAAATCTTTTGTTGCACCCTTTTCTGTAAGTTATAAGATATAACTTACAGGAATTCCAATGCGAGTCTTCATTGCCTTTAAAACAACGAATGGGATTAGGACGAGGGGGCTATCGTGAAAACCAGCAAAGGTGAACGCACCAGAGAAAACATCTTACTCAAGGCTTTGGAACTTTACGCAGAAAAGGGAGTTCAGAACACGCCTTTTCAGAATATCGCCGATGCCGTCGGCATCACTCAAGCAGCCCTTTATAAATATTTTTCGGATCGTGATGAGCTATTAAAAGAGGCGATCTTATTGGGAGCTCAAAAGGGCCGTGAGTTTTTCGCCAACAAAGTTCCAGAAAATTTAAGTGCCAAAGAGAACTTACTTATTTACGTTGAGAAAAACCTGGAGTGGTGCCTCAAAGGACAACCTTTCCATATCGCCTTCTTATCTTTGCACTATTTTTCCACACAGGTCCCTTCCATCAAAAAAGTCCATTCCGAAGTCATGAAGGCTCGCCTTTCGAGAATTCAAGAACTCCTTCTCGCCGGACAAGATTCCAAGACGTGGAAAGTAACCGACGTCGAGTCCACAGCAATGAATCTCCACAACTATCTTTTAGGCGAGATGTTCGCAGTAATAAACAACCCCCAAATGGAAACTAAAAAAGAACGGATGGAACGGGTCTCGAACGCCGTCCTGCAGTTAGTAGCTGGCTAAGGAACTAGAAAACCAGGACCTCAAACTGGACTTCGGAGTCCCACTGGACTGTCACCTTCTTGTCAAAGAACTGATCTCGACACTAGAATATCTCCATGAAAAACACATTTATCATGGCAGTTACTGTTGTAACTCTTCAATCTGCTCTTATTGGCTGTACGACTTCCAACTCTCACAATCAGAAAAGCGATCCCCCGGTCAAAAAGGAAGAAGGCATACAGTTTTCCTGCCGACCAGAACAGCTCCCCCCGATCGAATCGGAGCTGGCTGCTTATTTCGGCTCTCTAGGAATCACTCCCGACCTCTACACTCTTAAAAAGAACGCCGCAGGATCTTTAGTCTATACTCTGAATACTCCTCCCACAGATACCAATACACTTGATTTCAGTCGTCGACCTGAGTTCAACATCAAAGATGAAGTGATTGAACTTCCAATGAAGAACAAGAAAACCCGCAAAGTAAGCACGGTGTCCCGCAAAGAAATCGTACTTGCCCTAATGCAGCACGGTCGCCTCACGGAGTTTACAAACGAAAACTGTACAGCGTCCGCCCTGATCGATCACGTCGGCGTTCGCCAAAGCATCGTGGTCTGGACTGAGAAGTTGAGTTGGGTGTGGCCTGACGGTGGTCCCGCGTTCTGGAATAAAAAGTACTGGAAAAAAGGCACGCCGATCACCAAAGATCCTCCGCATGTCATCGTAAATGATATGTTCATGAATCAAAAAAAGTACGCCATCGGCTGTTATACCGCCTCTAAAGTTGTGATCATCCAAGGCATCCTTGACTACTACCATCGTATTAAAAAGGACCCCGAAACGCTTCGCCACATTGAAGCGCGTTTGATGGCGGATGGGGAACCTTTGGTTCATATCGAACCCGGAAAAATGTGGAGTTTTGAAAGTGATTTCAAACCACAAGAGATGGGACATTCAGGAAAACTTCTCACTATCCAGTATGGAATCGCCCCTCGCAATATCATTCCCGGCGATTGGATCTATCTTCTTAACACCGATGAAAAGACCAAAGATAAAATAGGCTATGAGGGCTCCAACGCCATTTATCTTGGACGGAATAAGCTTGATGACTATTATGAGGATCACAATCACAGTTATCAGTTCGATGAAAAGATGGACGAAGTTTATCAATGGAGAAACGGTGTTTTCAGCCGTTCTCGACACTTTAAAAAGATCAAATATCTAACGCCGGAACAGCGCGAAGGCTTATACAAAACTCCTGCCGAGGGCGGACTTTTGATGGACTTCAGAACTTTTCCATACTTCTTTAGCACCAAAATGTAGGGTGCGAGCTAACCACACTCATCACCCCACGCCGCCGTCAACGTACAACGAGGATTGATGGCGGTCCCACCCGATCCGTCTTTGTTCACTTTACATTTGATCATGCGAGCCATTTCAAAGACATGCCCCGCAGCACCATCTGGAAAGACTCCCAATTCTGACATGGCATCAAAAAGAGCTTTGGCCGTAATCGGTCCAATACCTGAAGGAGTTGAACAGCTATAGGCTGGCATCAAATCCGGCAGAACCCCGCGGTTTGTCTGTTTACAAATAAGTTTTTTCAACGACCACGTCACCGTCACTCCTGAGGTGCTCTTACTGGCAATAGAGGAGTTCTTCAAAATGTAAGTGAGTGTTATCGCTTCATCCCCATTAAAAGTGCGACTCGATTCATCTCCACAGGCGGCTTTTGCAAAAGAGTTGCTGAGAAACATGACAAGAATAATCAACAATAATTTGATCACCATCTTCAAACTCCTTTTCGAGAGTACAAAATCTGCCTCTAAGGTGATCCAAGGATTGGCGATTGCAACGAAAATTCAGTAAGTCTGTTGAGGTTCATCTTTTCTCACTTTTCCACATATGACCTATTGCAAAGACGAGTTCGAGGACTTGCTCTTATCTCCCCATAAACCGAGCGCGTACGACGATGGACGCACGCATAGTTTTTGAGAACTCTGGGTTTATATCGGGACGACTTCGCCACCCGTCTTCACCAGCGAAAGTCATTTTATCCAAAGGAGGTACGATCTTCCTTGCGGGCTAAAGTCGACATCAGTTTAACGCAATTCTTAACCAAAAAGTAAGGCCGTACCTATCAATTTCTCTGTACAGAGCTGACTGAGTTTGTTAGTCACAACCTATAAACACGAGGAGGATTTATGAAGTTGTTGGCAATGTTGCTTTGCCTATTTACTTTGACAGCAGAAGCGCAGGTTCTTGGGGAGCTAAAAGGAGAAGGCTCTATTCAAGCCAGTTATGCAAATTTTGATGGCTCCAAAAATATTCGTCAGGGTACATGTCATATTGCGATGAACATTCAACAAGACGCCTCTTCTTTCAATTTCGATTTTTCTGTTTATGAGTGCTCTTTCTTGAGTCCATGGAATGACTCTCCCCTGTCCTATAAAATCGTAGATGGTCAGTTGATTGATAATAAAGGTCAGCAAAAAGGATCTGTTCTTGCGGATGGGACCATCCATTTTTTTGAAAACACATACACCATCGAGAAGTACACAGAAGAGACCTATGATATCGACTGTCGCCGTATGTATGTGGAATGGAAAACATTGAAGTTGAACAAAACGTTCGACTATTTTTTCAAACGCAATGCGGATGGTTCTTGGAATATTCTTCGTCAATCTTCAGAAGATCGTTTGGCGTGGACCAGCCATCGAAGTGTTCCTCATTGTCCCGCCAGCGTGATCCCGGCAAAGCTGGGATCTACACTAGAAATTAAAGCCATAGTAAAGTAGTGTTCGTCTTTTGCGCCATTTCTTCCATGGAAAAAATGGCGCTCCCATAGAATGATTCAAATCTCTCAGAAATCTAGGGAACCCAGATCGGTCTGATCTCGATCGTTTCTTCCGTCGGCCAGGTTTTGGCAATCTCTATCGCCTCTTCAACACTTTGAGCTTCGATCAAGATATATCCCCCCAAAGTTTCAGCACCCACACTAAATGGCCCAGGCAGTACCTCTTTTACTCCCTCGGCGTTCAAACGCACAGTAATAGGTTGAATCTTTTCGGTTTCAAAAGCGTCTCCTCCGATGAGCTTCCTTGCACTCGCCATTTTTCCCATCCATTCCTCAAGAAGAGCTCGATGATGGGGGCGGTTTAACTGGATATGCTCTTTTGACTTTTTTGTTTCTAAGATAACTAGGGCAAATTTCATAATAACTCCTGAGTCGTAATCTACTACTAAATCGAATGATGAGTCGAGAATAATAGATGAAGGAAAAGTTCACGGTCTAACTTTGATTTGAGGTGGGAGTCATCAAGTCATCCTAAGCTGTCGCGGAGACATTATCGGTCTCACTGCCTAAGCCCTTCCGTAAATCATCAAAACTAGAGGTGAATTCCTTGTGAAAAGCCAACGCCCCCTCATTATTTTTGTCATTCACGGTACGAATTTATACAAATTGCTTCGTGAACCAAACGGATTCAATCTTGACGGACAACGCTTTCAAAAGAAGCAAAAACAAAAGGAGTACGACCATGAAAAAGTATCTTGTCTTGATCTCTTTGGGACTGTCTTTGTTCGGTTTTGGTGCCGGAGCAAACACGAGTAACGACCTGTTTACTTCAGCACCCGCCCAGAAAGATCCTACAGCAATTGTGAACACTCAAGGAGATGTGGGAATTCTTTATTATCGTTGTGAATTCGATGGCCCCGGCCAACCGACTCCTCAACCTAAATCAACTATCTCCCCTCTACTTTACGGCGGTGGTCCCGGCACTTGTTATACCGACGGTGAACCTTGTCCTTCTGGGTACGACTCCCAAGTTCGTTATTGCTGGAACGGCGGCTGGTATCGTTGCGGTTATGTCTGCCACGACATCTACACTCCTGGTAGCCATGACGACAATGTCGGCGACAGTAAATAAATTTACTTCAAAGTGGACCTCCATGGTGAGGTCCACGACCACCTCCTCTAGCTGATTCAAAACGACACATCTCTAACGGCTCCTTGGATCGCCCTCCTGCTTAATATGCGCATAACACGCATGCACCACCAAAAGTAAGGCCGTACCTAAAAGCTCCATTTATTGAAACATCCTATTGTTCAGATTTCTGGATACACCAAAGCCCCTCCGAGCCTCGATTTTCATCCCTAAAATTAGGATGTAGGACGAGTCCTTACCAGGAAGTTCAGAAATTTTATTATAAATTAGCAAAGTTCTTTACAATGCAATCTGACAAGGAGAACTAATGCGTCCATCCTTCAAAACAATTTCAAGTCTTGTTCCTCTGCTCATTCTTTCCGCCTGCGGAACCTTGCCAATGAAAGAATCCACTATCACCCCATCCCCGATTTCGCCTCTTCTCAACACGCGTGCAGACGCCGATTATCATTTTATTTTAGGCGAACTCTATGGCCGTGAAGGAAAGTCTGACCAGGCGATCGAACACTTTGAAAATGTATTGGCACTTGACGAAACTTCTCCCACAGTTCATCTGCAGTTGTCAGCGGAATACCAAAAAACAAACAAGATGACCAAAGCCATTTTCCACGCGGAACAAGCCGTTGCCAAAGATCCGCAGAACATTGAAGCTCACTTATTTTTGGGAGGATTGTATTCCGCAGAGAAGCTCTATGATCAAGCTATTTCTCAGTACAGTGCCGTTTTACGTCTAGAGCCGAAGAATGAAGAGGCCATCGTCTATATCGGTTCTCTTTACGCGGATAAAAAAGACTATAAAAAGGCCGAGCACTATTTCAAATCTCTTTTGAAAAATCCAGAATACACAACACCACACGTAGCGTACTACTATCTGGGCCTCATTCGCACGGATGCCCAGGGAAAGAAGCATCAACTTGATGCCGAAAAGGCCTTTAAAAAGGCTTTGGAACTTAAATCTGATTATGAAGAGGCCGCCGTATCGCTGGCGAATTTTTATTTGCATCAAAAAAATCGCAACAAAGCCCTTTCGCTGTGTCTTGAGTTTCAAAAGAAGAACCCATTTAACCACACTGTGGCGGACCTCATTGCTCAAATATACATTGAAAATGGAGAATCCGATAAGGCCTATGAACAGCTCGAGTTCATCGCTAGCAACTCTGAGATCTCTCTTGAAACTCAAATGAAAATGGCGCTTATTTTAATCGAACAAAAAAAATTCCATCAGGCGGGATCAAAACTTAAGGACATTGTGACGAAATTTCCAGCTTCAGACGGAGCCCGCTTTTATCTTGCCGCCATCTATGAAGAGACCGGTGCAACAAACGACGCTGTTCGCGAGTATATGCAGGTCCCACCTTCCAGCACACATTTCAGCGACGCGATTGTGCATGCGGCCCATCTATTAAAAGGCATGGGAAAGTTAAATCAAGCTCTGCATCTCACCGAAACAGGACTGAAATCAAAAGCCGATCAGCCACAGGTCTACACCATGTACGCCTCTTTGCTGGATGCCAAGTCTGACTACTTGGGGGCGGCCCGTATTTTGGAAGAGGGCCTGACAAAGTTTTCACACAATGTGGGCCTTCTTTTCCAACATGCTTTGATGTTAGATCGACTGGGTAAAAAAGAAGGAATGATTGCCCAAATGAAGAAAGTTCTGGAAATCGAACCCAATCATGTCCAAAGCATGAGCTATCTCGCTTTTTCGCTGGCCGAACTGAATCAGCACCTGCCTGAAGCCGAAAAGCTGGCCCGTCGTGCCTTGGAGCTAGAGCCTACAGATGGTTATGTGCTGGATACATTGGGGTGGGTTCTTTTCAAACAGAAAAGGTTTTCTGAATCAATCAAAGTTCTGGAAAAAGCCTATAGTTATCAGTCTTCAGCCAGTATCATTGCTGAGCACTTGGCCGACGCTTACTCGATGCAGTCCATGCCCGAGGAAGCCAAGACGATGTACAACAAAGCTGCGGGCCTCACCACCGATGAAGCCCGAGCTCGCCAAATCCGCAGCAAACTGCAGAAGCTGGTTTATTAATGCCCCAAGTACTTATCTAGTTTTTCAAAGGACTCGGACCAACCTTGAATACAGTCCTTGTGAAATTCATTCGGAATGCCCTGCTGAGACAGCTTGAGACGACTGGTGTTGCGGTTGATGGACTCAAATTCGAAAGTGATATAAGCCATCTCAGGCCACTCTCCGGGCATTTTTGCCTCTTTGGCCGAGATGGGGTGACCTTGTTTATCCGCAAACTGGTCGGTCATAACGATACGCTTATTTATAATGATCTCCTCAAAGTGTCCCGCCATTCCCGCTGCGCTCTGCTCGTATCCTTTCATATTGAAGAAGTACTTCCCCCCACTGCGAAAATCGAGTTCAATATGATCCGCATACATCCCATGAGGCCACCACCACTTTTTTAAACTCTGTGCATTGGCGAAAGCCTGGAAAAGTCGTTCGACAGGGGCTTGAAATTCTCGATTTATTTCCAACAACTTTGCTTCGGGGGTCGAAAGTTTATGTACATAAGGCTGATTATCTTTGGCTCGTGAGGTCTGCATAGAAAACTCCTTCGCTAAAAAATCGTAGGTAAATTATTTCAGCTTTTAGAGTTTTTGGGAGTCCGGTTCGGCTATTTAACTTCGGGCTTAAACTTCTTTATTTCATCCGACAGTGTTTGTTCACCAATCGTCAGATCCATTTGCCCCTGCTGCAGCAGCAATGACCAGCGATTGTTCTTTTCAATCAGATTTCCAACAGAATCCAGAAAATCAGAATCAAAAGCCCAGATCTGCAGATCAGCAGCACGATGGACCTCGTTATTTTTAATTTCATTCAGAAGAATTTCGGGATTCTTGTAGGTGAAAACCAAAACTTCAGACGCGGCTTTCCCCGCCTTGTGAAGCTTTCGTGCAGAGGGGCTTCCCACCTCAATCCACAATTCAATGGAATTGTGATTTCCGAGCTTGCGTAAAGCCGGAGCCTCCGGGTCGGCCAAGCCCCCTGGGGTAAACTCCAAACCGTCCTGATAGGCCAGGCAATAGGCCAAGACGCGACTGAGCATATAAGGATATGTTTCCGAGGGATGCTGAGCGATCCTGAAATCCAACGACTCGTACACTCCGCGATCAATATCTGAAAATTCAATTTGAAAACGGTAAAGCATAAGAGCCCTGTTACTTCTTCACATGTGGGTAATTTTTGATTATAAACCGCTTCTGCGCATAAAAACACCGAAAAATCCTTCTCTGTGTGTCACCAAAATAGATGCAATGAAGACGACCAATCAGACCTCGCTATTTCTTCTTCCGCTCCTGTTTTTTAGGAAAAAGAGATAGGTAACGACCATAGCCTTTGGCTTCCATTTCTTCTACCGGGATGAACTTAAGAGCTGCTGAATTAACACAAAAGCGCTTGCCCCCCTTATCCTTAGGCCCATCGTCAAACAGATGCCCCAAATGGGAGTTGGCCTTTTTGGAGCGTAATTCAGTCCGCTCGACAGAAAGCTCATGGTCCGGCCTGGTGGTAATAGCCGCATCATCAATGGGCTTGGTAAAACTGGGCCAGCCAGTTCCGGAATCGTATTTGTCTGTCGAGCTAAACAACGGTTCACCACTGACAATGTCAACGTAGATACCTTCTCTTTTGTTGTTCCAATAAGCATTGTCAAAAGGTTTTTCTGTGGCCGCCTGCTGAGTGCATTGATATTGCATAGGCGTAAGTGTTTTCTTTAGTTCAGCATCCGAAGGTTTGACGTATTCCGTTTCTTTGGCAGAAAGAGCTCCCGCTATAAACAGACTCAATACCTGAATCCACATCTTCATGACGACCCCCATTGCTTACTGCTTAAGCTTAAGGGTCACCCCAAGGAAATCCAAGATAAAGATGCGAAAGAGTTGAGCCCCTGGGAACAATGTGTCTTGTATCAGAGTCTGTAATAAAGTGTATTTCTAAAACTAAAAAACCCCGAATCCCGGGGCTTTTCAGTTTTACTATTTAAATATAAGAACCTAGTTCCTTGCTCATAAATCTTTTTCGCATCTTAATCGTATTTTGCGTTTCCAAACGTCCAAGTCTGCGAACGATTAAGTCTGCTTTCGAGGTCTTCTTTGTCAAGACTTCTGTTGAAGCGAACAGTTCAACGCCACTTTCAAGAGCTTCATAAAGCTCAAACACGTCACAAGCATTCAAGTACTCAGTGCGTACCGCTTGATTTTCGAAATTTGTGTATGTGTATTGGCTATATTCCTTGGCATCTTTTTCTGCAGCTTTTACCGCCGCATTGGCATTCGCGGCTTGAAACAACACCACACGCTCTTCAAGCAATTCTGCGAAGGCTTGTTTTCCTTTAGTGTTGGGCTTACCCACAGCACGAGTTACATAGAGAGTTTTAACGGCAAACCACTTATTATTTTTCATTGTCTTTTCCTATGAGAAATTCAACTGTGCTTGAAATTCAACCACAGTCAGAACTATACAAATCAGATCAACAATGAGTCAACAACCGAAAAAAGCTATGGAGCTTCTTGTTCAATGCTCACATCGATGAAATCAAACTCGGCCGGATAGATCGAGGCATAGCCAATTCGCACGTTCAATCTTCCCATAGCACTTTGCTCTGGGGGATTGTTGGTAGCATCACAAGTAACAACGTATGCCTCTTCAGCCTTCGAACCGAAGAAGGCCCCTTGAATCCAAAGGTTGTTTAAAAAGTCTCTGACCGCTGCCGTGACCTTTTGCTGCAACTCAGGAGTATTCTTTTCGTAAGCCGTCCACTGCAGACCATACCTCAAGGAGAGTCGAAGGTAGTTTTCTAATCTACGAACAGAAAGATAACTGTCTTTAGAATCTATCTCTAAGGTTCTCCCGCCCCAGGGAAAAAGGCCCTGGATAGGAAAGCTCCGGATCACATTAATGCCCAAGGGATTTAAGACACCTTGAGTTTGATCGTTTGCCAGATAGTTCAAACTGGTGACACCAGTCAGTGGCAAACTTAAACCCGCAGGGGTCTTCCACACACCGAACTGATTGTCGGACAAGGCATAGAGGCCAGCCATGGCCGCAGAAGCTCCTACCGTAACGACGTCCCCTTTTTTAGCCCCTAGAGCATTCAGCCCTGGAAAGTACAGGGCGCCATAACTTGCATAGTCACGACGAAATTTGGATTCCTCTAACCAACTACTTACCAGCGGAACCCCTGGCGATACCTCCTTAATACTATCTGACGGAGGATCTATGATGGCCATTGCGGATCTTTCTGCGGCATAGGCCAGCACGGCTGAATAAACACGCTCTAACTGGTCCTGCGGAAGTTGCGCCGCCTCGGGAACGAGCAATAAATTGAGCATATCCAGTTTATCTAAAGCATAAAGACCCGTTTTATCATTTCGGTCTCCGATAAAATCTTGGGCTTTGTTGGCAGCGGCGATACGAACGACAATAAGCTTTTCCCCGCCATTTTTAAAAAACAATTCTGCGTGAGTATTCAAAGTCGTTGTCGCAGAACCCTGACCAAAGATCCGATTTAAATCAACGACACTCTTGACCATTGTGGGCTCGTTTAAAGGGCCTTGCGCAAAGGCTCCAATCAAAGCCGTCACCGAAGTCTCGACCCCAACAATTTGTGGAGCAGATTCATTCGCTGATAAGCCTGTGCCACGCAAAGGAGATTTGCCTTTCGATGGTAGAACCAATGAGGTGCGCGGCTCCACTGAGACCGTCCCTGACTTCCCATCCATCGTAAAATACCGAAGTTGGACCGAGTCAGAAATTTTGGCGCACTCATAGACACCGTCGGACTCTAAGGGCCTATATGAAAGGAGCTGAGTTTTCTTATTCGGAGACAACAAGGTCCAATACACTTTTTGGCCGGACTCATTGGCGACACAAAAAGGAGAGGCCGCTGCCCAGAGGATCTGCGAACTGAACAGCATCGAAAACGCAGCAAAGAATTTTTTCATAGCGCACTCCCTGAAACAGACATAGACTCAATCTAGTATGATCTACTCTTTTTGTTTTACCAAATCCTACGCAAAGCGTCTGACCCTGCTTTTCACACTCACTCTCTGTGCGTGCTCCCATGCTCCGACGTCGGCACCGGCAATTGCGGTTAATAAAAAAACGTTCGAACGCAAAGTGAATGAGAAGTTTAAACATTTAGACCACAACGGAAATGGACGTCTTGAGTTGACGTCTGAATTCACGGAATCCGAAATTCAAAAAGCTGACACGAATCGAGATCACTCCATTAATATTATCGAGTGGGTCGAATATTGGGATGAACAATTCCAAAAGGCCGATAAAAACAACAATCAGCGCTTAGAGCCTTCGGAGAATGTTCCCCGAATTTAGGACCTACTCGTTACGTGAATCTAAAAATTTATCAGCACCAGAAGCGTCTTTTTCTGTAAAGCTGTCTAACTCCTAAACAGCCTCCGGTTACCTAAACATCGATATATGAGCTTTAAGAGCTATAAACTGGCGGCATAAACCTTGGATGAATGACCCTTGGAGCTCTATCATGGATTAAATCTCTCGAAGAGTTCCTTTAGGGAGTATCTAACTATGAAAACTTTCGTTCTGACCGCTCTCATGATGCTTTCGTTCAAGGTCTTTGCAGCTGCCGATTCTAATGTCTGGTTCGACGCCCGTTATGCCAGCTTTGAAGGGACCGTGGAAATAGATTTCGGGAATGGCAGCAAAATAGTGCGAACTTTCAGACCCGCAACACGGGATGAGGCCGACCAAGTATACTCCATCACTAAGCGCAAAAAGATGATGATCCCCCTTCTAAAGGACGACAATAAGTTTGATGATCTCGCCACAAAAATTTTCGTTAGCGAAGATCTAAGATCTTGGATTATGGTGGGCAAAGATAGTCACATGACCGAGTGGAGTGAGACACGTTATCTTGTTATCCGAGACAATGTCTTTAAACAACTTGCCCTGGGCGAGCCCTTTGCCGCCTATCGAATTCAGTCTTTGAACAACTCAAAGATCGTTTTACTGGACATCAACAATCAACCTTTTGAGGTTCGAATAAAAGGAACTCAAGGATTCTTGGGGGAGCCACTGCCGCGAATGTTATCTTGTTCAGGGGCGTTTGCAGGCAAGTAAATTGACGGGCCGTATGGGACGAGTTTAGAGCTCAACTGACTGTTATTTCTATCAAAAACAAGCAATTCCTTAAATTCTTGACATTTCATGAAAAATCATGATATTGTCAACTTTATGAAAGCTATCAAGTTTGCCACTCAAATCGATGAAAAAGTTTTGAAAGACTTAAAGTCTTATGTGAATGAGACAGATAGAAGTATTTCAAGTGTGGTCACCGAAGCAGTTGCTGAATATCTCCAACGTTCTAAATTGCGTCCTGCTTTTCGCAGTGCTATGGATGAGGTTTTGGATGAACACGAAGAGCTTCTCACTCGCTTGGCAAAATGAAAACAGTTCTTTATCCCACGCTATCTGAGACACTAGAGTTGCACGTACGCCTGATTGAACGTTTCGGCGGCAAGGAAGGCGTGCGAGATATGGGATTACTTGAAAGCGCCCTTATGCGCCCCCAAACGGGCTACTACAAATCACTCTCCCTTCAAGCCGCTGCCCTTTTACAAAGCCTCACTCAAAATCATTCATTTATTGATGGCAACAAGCGAGTGGCGTTTGCAACCAGCGCCATTTTTTTACGAATGAATGGCTATCGTTTAAAAGTTGACGCTGACAATGGCGAATCTTTCATCATTGAGCGAGTTATTAAAAATAAAGCAGATATCGAAGAAATCGCCACTTGGCTTGAAAAACAAATGAAAGCTGTTAAGTGATGCAACCACCGATTACTTTAATAACATGGAACACGTACGAGTTTAGAGCTCAATTTAGCTCAGCAAGATCCGATCATAAAAATTGACAGAAAATAATACTTTGTTTGCACCTCTCCCATGCCCCCAAAAACCAACCTTTCAATACCAAGAAATGTAGGTTCTTTAATGGAGGCCTACGGAAATCAGGACTATTTTTAGGTTTAATTTTTGTTTAAAATTAAATTATGTTTTGTAGATTTAAATATTCAATAGTTCTATTGTTATTCTTGATTTTATCTACTCATTTTGGTTTGCCGGCATTCGCGCGACAATCATGTGAAAAGGTCAGATTAGATGTCGGAACAGCAAGTGTTAGTCGACTTCCTGTGCTTGATCAGGGGCAAGAAGGACTATGTTATGCTTACACGGCAACTCAGCTGATTGATGCTTGGAGATTCAGCCATGGTGATAACAAGATAGATTATCTGACTTCTCCCGTCTATGGAGGAGCTCTTTATGCTCGTGATTTCAAGAAAGCCGAAGAGATAGGGGACATTCATCGGGAGATCGAACAGTTAAATTGTGAATCCATCAGTTCTATAAATGGTCCCAATAAATGTACTGAAAAACTTATTAACCTTATTGGTCTGTCTATATCAAAATCGAAATATACAGACTTATCTGGTGGATATACAGATTTTGTAATAGCGTCTTTGAGAAAGAACAAATCAGCTTGTGACAGTCATGATTTATTCGGAAGAAATGGGCAAAAAGAATACACACAGTTAATTCACCCATTGATGAAGTTTATTTCTAGATCGAGCGAAGAAGGCGGCTCGGCAGTTGAGAATTTTGAAAAGGTTAATTGTTCACTCCGTAAAACAATTCCAAACTTCATAGGTGATATACAAAAAATTGTTAAGTCTGATAAAAACACGAACGACATACTTATTCAATTTTTTGACAAAGTTTGCGAGCGGAGAGTTGATTTATCTCATATACCTAAAGAACAGTCGTTACTTCTAGAGCCCCAAAATAGAACCACTGCAAAAAATAAAATAGCCTCACTGCTATCATTAAAAAATCCACAACCCATTGGAATCGAATATTGCTCTGGGGTTTTGTTTGATAAAAAAGAATGTGGTAAGCATGCGTCGATGATTGTAGGTCGCGAAATGCGCAATGGGAAATGTAGCTATTTAATTCGAAATAGCTGGGGCAAAAAGTGCAGATTTAAAAGTGATTTTGAAAATTTAAAATATGCACATGAGTGTGATCAAAACGGACAAATTTGGATACCAGAGGATGTCCTATTAGAACGCACAGATAAATTGGTTTGGCTGGAATAGTTTTGATCGCTCGAATTTAAGAGCTTCCGTCTTTTTTATGTTTGAAATGACCAAAAAAACGGGTTCTTCAAAACGGAAATTAGATTTGAGACTATCAAAATTAAATAAACCCAAAGCGTAGATATTTTACGCTTTACTCTCTTGTTACGGCAGGTCCCAGCCTCTCTGCACCGCTGCCTTCTATCGCGAAATCATTAAGCCAGTATGAATACATTCATTGATGGTCTTATAGACATTCCTTACCAACTTTTGAAGCAAGGGGGCTGACTCTTTTTATTCTGGTGTCGACATTGCTTATGAATTCCGTTTTCCTTTTCCCAGTTCGTGGAGATCAACCATTTAGGTAAATGGCGGAGTGGACGGCACTCGAACCTGGAAGACCATCCCAACCCGAAATGAAACGCATATCCACTATTATTAAATAGCCACTTCTCCAAAAGACGCAAAAACAAGACTTAAGGCACATCTATAAATAATTTAAATATTTGATATTACATGTGTTTTTTCATAACTATCCCCAATAGGGATAATTATGAAATAAATTAGTTATTTCATATAATTGTGCTATAGTATCCCTATTGGGGATACTTATGGAAAAAGTCAACGAACTCGTTATTATTGGGGATGCATTAAAGGAAGAACGCCGCCTACTGGGGATGACTCAGGAGCAGGTTGCAAAGCAGTTCAAAATCAGCCTGAAAGCTTTGCGCAATCTCGAACAAGGGTACGGCAGCGTCACCCTAACCACGGCCTCTAAAATCCTTGAGTTCATGGGAAAACAACTTCGTGTTGGGGATATTGTCTCTGTTCCCGCCAACAAAAACAGTAAGCGTCCTCGTCAGCAACATATCTTAGAAACTCTAGAACTTGTGAAGCCCGTTTTGGAAAAGAAGTTCTCAGTTGAAAAGATCGCTCTCTTCGGAAGTTGCGCGCGAGATGAGGCTGCCAAAAATTCCGATATTGATATTGCTGTTCACTTTTCAGAGCCCCCTACTTTTAGCTCACTCGGCAGATTAACGACTTTTTTAGAAGCCCTCTTCGATGGCAGAAAAATAGACCTAGTCGAATTTGAAAAAATGATCCCCGAGGTAAAAGAAAAAGCAAAATCGGATTTCATCTATGTCTAAACCGAAAGATTATAAAAACAGTTCGCTGTACCTACAAGAGATGCAAAGCGCCTGTCGAAAGATAAACGAATACTTGCAGAGGACAAACGAACAGGAATTTTTAAAATGCCAGGAGTCATATGATGCCATCTGCATGCAGTTTTCTCATCTAGGAGAACAAGTCAGCTTACTGGAGAAACACTCTGACAAAATCATCTC
>JANJTG010000414.1 GCA_024711265.1 Bdellovibrio sp.
CTCGGTGGTGCGGCTGTGCGTGGTGCAGTACGCGATGCGCGCGGTGAAGGACTTCGACGAGTTCATCGCCAACTGCGAGTACTTCGTCGACGCCGCCTCCGACGACCGCGCCGACTTCGTGGTCTTCCCCGAGCTCTTCACGCTGCAGCTCCTCTCGACGATCCAGCGGTCGCGCCCGGGGCTCGCGGCGCGCAAGCTGGCCGAGCTCTCTCCCCGCCTCGTGGAGCGCTTCACCACCCTGGCGCTCCGGTACGACGTGAACATCGTCGGCGGCAGCCTCTTCACGCTGGGCGACGGCGGGGCGCTGCACAACACGGCCTACCTCTTCCGCCGCGACGGCACCCGCGACCGGCAGGACAAGGTGAACATCACCCCCAACGAGCGCAAGTGGTGGGGCGTGACCCCCGGCTCGAGCATCGAGGTGTTCGAGACCGACCGCGGGCAGGTGGCCATCTTCCTCTGCCACGACATCGAGTTCCCCGAGCTGGGGCGCATCGCCGCGGCCAAGGGCGCCGAGCTCTTCTTCGTGCCCTTCAACACCGCCGAGCAGCGGGGCTTCTTGCGCGTCAGCCGCTGCGCCCAGGCGCGCAGCATCGAGAACCACGTGTACACCGTCATCTCGGGCTGCGTGGGCAACCTGCCCGACGTCGAGAACGCCGACTTGCACTACGCCGAGTCGGCCGTGTACACGCCAGCCGACTTCGGCTTCAGCCGCGACGCCATCGCCGCCGCCGCCCCGCCCAACGTCGAGACGCTCCTCGTGCAGGACGTGGACCTCGACCTGCTGCGCCGCTACCGCCGCGAGAGCGCGGCCCAGCGCTGGCACGACCGCACGCGCGGGCTGTTCCGCCTCACCTGGCGCGACGGCGACACCGAGCGCGAGGCCTGATTCGCGGGCTTCTCATTCTGCGGGCGTTGCGGGAGAACAAGCCATGGAACGACTGCGGCTGGCCTCCCTGCAGTACTTCATCCGCCCGGTGCGGAGCTTCGACGAGTTCGCCGCGCAGGTGACGGGGCTCGTCGAGACGGCCGCCGACTACCGCTGCCGCCTGGCGGTCTTCCCCGAGTACTTCACCACGCAGCTGCTGACGCTCGGCGACACGCGGCGGCCCATGCCCGAGCAGGTGCGCGCGCTGGCCGACCAGCGCGACCGCTACCTCGAGCTGATGGGCGGGCTCGCGCGCAAGCACGCCCTCTACCTGCTGGGCGGCACCATCCCCACGCGGGGTGAGGGCTCGACCGTCTACAACGAGGCGGCCTTCTTCGGCCCCGCCGGCGGCGTGGGCTTCCAGCGCAAGCTGCACATGACGCGCTTCGAGCACGAAGACTGGCTCGTCTCGCCGTCGGCCGGGCTCAAGGTCTTCGAGACCGACTTCGGGCGCACCGCCGTGGCCATCTGCTACGACGTCGAGTTCCCGGAGATCGCCCGCGCCGCCGCGCGCCTCGGCGCCCACCTGCTGCTCGCCCCCAGCTGCACCGACGATCGCCAGGGCTACCTGCGGGTGCGCTACTGCGCCCACGCGCGCGCCATCGAGAACCAGATG
>JANJTG010000419.1 GCA_024711265.1 Bdellovibrio sp.
TGCCGAGGCGGGCATTGGCCTGCTTGAACCGCGAGATCACTTCGGCCTCTTCCTCGCGGGAAAGGCCGGCGAAACAGATGGTGTGGCTGCTCATTCCTGGTATTCCCCCTGGTCACGGCGCCAAGGACACCGTGAAGGCCGGCAGTGTCGGCCGGCGGGCCGGGTTCCGTCAAATGGCCTCAGGACGGCCTTCCGGGACGCTTGGGCAGGTGGCTCCGGAGGAAGGCCATCTGGTCGGCCAGGATGTGGCGGTTGGAGAGGATCAGGTGCTCGACCCAGCTCGGCCGGTAGGGCACGGCCAGCAGCGGCATGCCCGCCTGCTGGGGCGTGCGGTTGCCCTTGCGCGAATTGCAGTGGAAGCAGGCGCAGACCACGTTCTCCCAGACGTCCCGGCCGCCTCGCGACACCGGCATGACGTGGTCGCGGGTGAGCGAGTGCCGGCTGTATTCCTGGCCGCAGTAGAGGCACAGGTTGCCGTCGCGGGCGAACAGGGCGGTGTTGGTGAGCGCGGGCGAAGGGTCGAGCGCCTTGCCGTTGGCATGGCTGCGGCCGGCGACGATGGGGTGCAGGGAGATGGAGCTTTGCAGGCCGGTCCAGCGGTTGGTGCCGCCGCGCACGGTGAGGCAGGGTTCGCCCAGGGTCCAGGCCACCGCGCCGCGTACGTAGAGGCAGACCGCGTCCTGCCAGTGCATCCAGTCCAGGATGCGGCCGTGCGCGTCGAGCGAGAGCACGCGCGGCAGGGCGGTTTCATGGGAAGACGGGGCCCCGGCCGGGTGGGTTTGCTTCCCGGTGCCCACCAGACTCAATCGGGTCGGCGGTGTTCCCATCTGGAACCGAGCATACACCTCGTCCATGACAGTTCAAGCCTTGGGGCGCGGGGTCGCGTGCGGGCTAGAATCGGGTTCCCCACCCCGGCACCGAGGCGAGCATGCGCGGCCTGTACCCCGAGATCGAACCCTTCGACAGCGGCTTCCTGCAGGTGGACGCGCGGCACCGGCTCTATTACGAACAGTGCGGCAACCCGGAAGGCAAGCCGGTGGTCCTGCT
>JANJTG010000425.1 GCA_024711265.1 Bdellovibrio sp.
GTCACCTCACACCGTCTTCGAAAGGGGACGAGCGATGATCGCGAGCCTTCCCGTATCGTTGCTGGCCGCCGCCGTGCTGACCGGGTGCGCCAGCATTGCGATCGATCGGAACTTTGCCGAGGTCGAGCGTTTCGCCCGCGAGCAAGCGGGGAGCGAAGTACGCTGGCTGCGCTCGGAGGCCGATCGTGATGCGATGCGCGGCGAGGTCGATCGCCTGCTCACACAGCCGTTGGCGATCGATGACGCGGTGCGCATCGCACTTGGCTACAGCCCAGCTTTCCAGACCCTGCTGGCGGAGGCCGCCGTAGCCTCGGCCGATGCGACCGGCTCGGCCCGGATCGCCAATCCGGTGTTCACGTTCGAGCGTCTGGTCCGCTCTGGCGCAGAGGGGAGGGAACTCGACATTGGTCGGTCACTCGGCATTTCGTTGTTCGATCTAATTTTCCTTCCCGCGCGCCTCGAACTGGCGGAGTTCCGTCAGCAGCAGAGTCGGTTGCAGTCCTCCATTGCTCTGTTGAACACCGTCACCGAAGTACGCCAGGCCTGGGTCGACGCGGTCGCCGCCAACCAGATCGCCCGCTACCGATCGGACGTCGCAAATGCTGCCGGTACGGCCGCCGAGCTTGCGCGCCGGATGCAGTCAACGGGCAACTTCAGTCGACTGCAACGCGCACGCGAACAGGCGCTGGCCGCCGAGGAAACCGCCAACCTGATCCGTGCCCGCCAGAACGCCACGTCCGCACGCGAGGCCCTGATCCAGCGTCTGGGCCTGACCCCCAGCCAGGCGCAAGCCCTGCGCTTGCCGGACCCGTTGCCGACCTTGCCCGAGACGCCGATGGACGAGACAACCGCGGGTGCCGCGCTGCTCGATAACCGGCTCGATGTACGCATCGCACGCACCGACCTTGATCGCACGGCGAAGAGCCTGGGCCTCACGCGCGTGACCAGCGTGGTCAACGGCCTGCATGTCGCAGGCGTGCGCAACAGCGAGACGGGCGAGTCGACGCAACGCGGCTTCGAGATCGAGTTGCCGCTGCCTCTGTTCGACTTTGGCGATGCCGCGCGCGCCGGCAGCGAGGCCCGCTATCTCTCGGCCTTCAACCGTACGCTC
>JANJTG010000124.1 GCA_024711265.1 Bdellovibrio sp.
GAGCAGTTTTGCCAAGAATCCTCGTCAATTTGACATTGAACATACCGAATTCCATCATCGTCGGAACAGGTGAATGCGAAGCTAGCGCTGCTCGAATTGATCCAACTGAGATCGGGCGAAGTAATCGAGCAAATAGGAGCGACAAAGTCTGCAGATATATTCCATGTATGGAAAGAGGTTCTCGAATTCCCGGCAATATCAAATGCACGGATACTAAATCTATGCAAACCTACCGACAATGTATCCAACACAACCGGAGACACACAGTCCGTAAAAACTTCAGAATCCAAAGAACATTGTATCGCACCCGATAAAGGCGAGCCCCCTCCTGCGGAGGCAGAAAACTCGAACTCAGCAAAATTAGATTTAGAATCCGGCGGAACATTTGAAAAAGACAAACTCGGAGCCACCAGATCCATTGTAAACGAATACCATGTCGAGAGTTCTGACAAATTTCCTGCAAGATCCTTCCCTTTTAAACGAACCACATAAGATGTCCCGTCAACAAGCGTCCCCACGCAATCTTCAGAAAGAAACTCATACTCCCCCTCTGGGGCGGCGATTTTTGGAGCACAAATCACTGTGGTCCGATCTGTCGCATACACGCCCAATTCAACTTGATGATGATCTACAGCAGCCGTCCACACAACTTTTGGCCTTTGCGCTCCCAACCACTCATCTATATTCGAATCAGATAGCCCCAATACTCCTATCACCACGGGCGGCAGCGGTGGAACTTGATCTACGGTGATTTTGATAGAAGAAACTTCAGAATACGGCGAAACTGCATGGCTATTGACTCCCCTGAACTCAAATAAATGATCGGTCGCCGGTATACCCAATATGGGGCTACTAGTTAAGGACCATGTGTCCACCGATTCTCCCGGAGTACAAGAAAGGACTTGCCAAGATCCACCATCTATTCGGTATTCAATTGATGTTAGTCGAGATAAGATGCAAGCTCCCTGCAACAAGGGCGTATCATCATTCGTATGAAAGTCATTTCCATCATTGGTCCAAATGAGCGGACGCGGAACTTCGGGCCGAGAATACTCAACGATACGATAGCTAAACTGAGACTCGGCGGTCTCATAGACAGCCGACACTCCGATTTTAATAGGACCTGAATAGTTGGGATCGGGTAAGGCATATCTTAGAATAAGTTGTCTTTCATTATCACAGATATACGAAACCTCGCCAACATTTAAGTCTCCAAATGCCCTCAAGGTTTTAGTAACTACGTCTGGTTTCTTTTCACCAATGGTAATATTGAGTATTGAAGAGTTTGCCGGACACTGCCCGTTAACTTCGATGATTACCTTTTGTTGATTCACTTCTGAAATCAAGTGAGAAATCAATTCAGGGGCCTCTAGACTCGTCCCAGAAAACACCTCTGCAGTTAACGAACAGGACGCCAAAAGGAGTGCAACACAAGACAAACCGAGGCTATAGAAAAACTTTATCCACTTCTTACTCCCCAACATCATGGCCCGCCCTTTCAGACGAAATATGAGTCTGACAGCAAAGAAAAATATTATTCATGGAATTCTGCGAGTAGCTGGCGATGATCTCAGTATTGATTTTCTGCATCCAGGAACTCCTCAAAACTACCTAAAAGACCGATTGATACCTCTTTCGATTATACAATACCTATCGGTCAGTCCACTGAACGGCAAAAGAGTTATCTCTTAGCTCACCATACAGAATCTGTTTCTTTGTGTTTTTGAAGTAAATATCGTCAGTTAGATACCTGTTCTGAACCCATTAGACGATTCAGGACTTTGTGCGCAAGACACACGAATTCATTGGTCAACTGACCTCGATTTGCAAGCAATGAAACTCCAACTCGTTTTTCTCTGTTCCAAATAACGAAGGATCTATGAGAGGGCGTCGTCCCTGATTTGGAGTAAACAATCACATCTGAAAGTGCCACTCCACATAAATTCGAGTATCCTTTAAGACTATAGCTTTCTATAGCGAATCCGATACTCTTCAGCTCGGAGGAGGAACGAATTGCCTCAGTCTTCCGCAAGGGACTCATAGCACGCTCTATGCCTGCCGACAGTTCCGACGAATCTTCTCCGGTTAACTGCAGAAGAATCTTATTCAAATCATTAGTCGTGGAGACAATCTCCCCGGCAGAGTCCAACAACCCCATACGCGCAAATGCCAACTGATTGTTCTGAGTATCATAGCCTAAAGCCAATCTCGATGACCTATCCAATAGATTCAGAAACTCATTGCTGGGTATCCCAGTATCAATCAAACCCAATTTCGATACAAACTTTCTATTCAGAACGTCCCCGAAAGAACTCGCGCCATAATGAGTTTGCAAGATAAAACCGACCAATCCGCTTCCATAGTTACTATACTGATATTTCGACCCTGGAACCGATATTGGAACACATCCCCCCCTCCTAAGGCACGACTCAAGATCATTAATCGAATAATCAGCCGCACCACCTCGCGCCATTGAGTTTGAAGGAAAACTAGGCAATCCGGAAAAATGCGTAACAAGATGCTCAAGGGTAACACGCTTATCAAAGAGATTATTCAAAGGTTCAGGCAAGACGTCCGCAACGCCTTGTGAAAGACTCATTTCTTTTTTCTCAATAGAATCCGCTAAAATTATTGCCGTAATAATTTTTGAAATAGAACCAATGCCATACAAAGTATCTCCATCTGGTACGACCTCCTCGCCAAGAGTTGTAGTACCATACCCGTAAGCATAAGCCACTCCATTCTTGACCACCCCCAATACTAGACTTGGTGACTTTTCTTTATCTTTACCAGAAGGGTCTACCACAGGTTCTACCAGATCAGTAAAACTCTTCCCTATCACATCTGAATACAGCAGCTCGACGCTCGATGTATCCGCAGTTGTCGCCGTACTAGAAAGAGATGGATCGAAGTCTTCCGGATTCCTAACACTAAAACCAGTACCGCAGTTTTGGAAAAACAGAATCGATATTACCAATAAGACATAGAGAAATAAGTTACCTGTCCATCTTGAAAATCTAATTTTTCTAAACACGATAACCGTCCTTATAAAACCTTTTTCAAAAAAGGTTACGGGCACGAACAAAGAGGAAGCAGACTAAGGTTACCAACTGAAACCTGGGGCGCCTGGTTATAATCCTCCTGCCTAAATCCGCATTTCTTTAAATGGTCTCCTGACGAAAGAAGACAGAATCCATCTTTGTGTTTAATCAAACCAGCCGAACCATTGCGGACCAAGCCGTATCGTTCTTTTTCTCGGCATATTCCAATGCTTGGCAATTGAACATCTTTCATTAAAATCTGCCGGGCTTTACTGTATTCCGCCTGACTATAGCCAGTGCTTATCATGCCCTTGCCATCAGCAAAATAGCAAATCTGACGCCCATCACTCAATAATCCCGCAGATTGGTCTCTAAAAAAACCTACAGGATGAGTGCTCCCGTTAAACTTCAATGAAATCGCTGGAGGCGGGGTTGGAGTAGGTGTAGGCACCGGGGTTGGAGTAGGTGTAGGCACCGGTGTTGGAGTAGGTGTAGGCACCGGTGTTGGTGTTGGTGTTGAACTCTTTTTATGAGTTATATTTAAGTTTCTAACTGATGCATAGATCAAAGATTTACCTTTTCCTTCAACTCCCATATAGATACCATCAAAGCGAGCTTTTCGCCAATCGCTAGGCTCATGATGCCAATCAAAACTTCGTACGAGTTTTACTAAATCCACCTGAACTCGACGCCATTGACCATCAGCGGTGGTGGGTGACGCGAATCCAAATGCCAAATTTGTAGAAATATATTTTCCTTCAGCCCATTTGCCATTGGAGTCATAATAACAATGATCATATTGCGCATCCTTCGCGCACTGATTCGGATCAAAATGCTGGGCGTGATATTGAGGTGACTTGAACAAATTAATTTCAAAATAGTGAGATGTATTCGCGCGACCCGGCTCCTCCCAGATCAAAGCGGCCCCTAGCATTAAACTGTTGCCCGACATAGATGACGAAATCAGTTATGAAATATGTGTGTTGTACTCAAACTCCACAATAAGTTCATCAGTCAGATTGGCGATACCGACCAAACTAAGATCTGCAAATCCAAAGAATGTATAGCCTTCTGAAACCGGACGTCCCGTGACGTTAATCATATCTGCATAGTTGATAGTATCTATGGAAAGACCAATTAAATTACTATCTCTATTCCCACTCGCGCCGTATTTAATCCAAGTTCCGATATCCTGTGGTTTATAGTCCGCCATATATGCCTTGATATTTTCTTTATAATTGAGATCATTTGGATACTTTTTGCAAGCCAGGTGAGTATTACACTCGTTTTCATGGGTCACACTGAATAGCAGTGGCATACCACTACCATCACACTTCCCTTTAATATCTCCCCATGTCGGAATACCATTGGAATCGTTTCCAATCACCCACCGATGGCAAAGCTCATTCGAGATGCTGTCGCTATTCTGATTAGCGGTCGTCGACTTTCCAACACTTGAAGACAGGCTGGCAGAAGAAATCTCTCCTCCTGGGGGCTGCGAACAGTTTTGATATATAATAACCAAAATTAAAAAGGAAAGTGCTAAACCCAAGGACTTCTTCATAAATCGTTTGTACATATTTCATCTCCTCATTTCGCTTATTACTACCGACCTTCAAAATAAAAAGCGCAGGTTGACGGAGACACGCAGGTCTGAGTACCCACGTTCCACTTGCTGTAACTGCTCACATTGAAATAATAAGTTCGACCCGCAACCATACGACAGTATATCCATGGATTCGCACTTGGAGCATTTGTTATATAATTGAGGTGGCTCACTTCAGTGCCTTGGGCAACACAAGCCGAATCCTTGCCTGCGGTTGAAATATCTCCTGGGGTCTCTGAAACTACTATCAGCTTGCCCGAATCCGAAGACACCTGTCTTGTGGCGTTAACCGAGCCGAATTTACTTCCTGCTAATGGAGCAACGATCTTGAATGCATAAATCATGTCGGGGTTCGGGCGATAGGCGACTCTACCATATGGAACCAATGGCAACTGCGTATCAACGCATGTTAACTTTGAGGAAGAAACACACTTGTTGGATGTTGCAACAGGCACCAAGACCGGGGGATCTTCAACCTCATTAACGGGCAACTCCTCTGGCGTATTCACAGCAAAGGGACAATTAACTTTAATCACCCAAGCTGGCCCAAAGCCACCTAAAAAATACAGCTCTTCTCCGGTAGTTGAATTTAAAATACGACAGGCTGTTGCATCGGCGGAATTAATAGCCGCACACTCTTTTTTGGCGCGATCAAGTTCAGAACACGAGTACTGTGTCCCTCCTGGAAAGCCTGTGGACGGCTCCATATCTTCTTCGTTGAACGGAGTTTCACCATCCCCTACATCTTCATTTGGAACACTATCCGAATCAGAGAGATCTGAATTAGAATCGACAGCCTCTGTCTGTTGCGGAATCTCAATGGTAAAACCTTTACCGCAGTTTTGAAAAAACAAAACTGTGGTGAGCAGAACTGAGCCCATAAGAAGCCATTTATGAAGTGAACGCTTTGTCTTTTTCATATCTCACCTCTTCGAATGATAGATCTTGTTCGGTAAATAAATTCAGGAAAAACAAAATACCTTGAGTCGCACTTCTACGCCTCATTCCTATTCCCCGTATACTGACTATCGGAAGAGATTTGTTCTTTTTCTATGCGAACACCTCGTAAAGTGTGTTTATTCAAAAAGAAACACATTTTAAGTATCAAGATGAATCAGTTCGTTTACCAATTAAATGAGCTTAACTCTGGCACACAGGCAACCGATATTAAGAAACAATTTTCCTGTGACTTAGTTAATGGAGTTAAAAGGGGGACTGAATGTTTGAAAGAGTCATCAAGTGGATAATTTTGGTAGGCGCGGTGATTGGCAACTCTCTTGTATTTCAAAACTGCAGCCCGGCACAATTCCAAGACTCAATCAATGAAGCTTCCATCTCAAGTAACTGTCCCAACAACACAACTCCCGAATGCCTCGATAGCGACGAGATAGCTCAGAATCTTGTATGTTCCTTCAATGGTCATATCTATTATGAGGGTGAAAGCGTCGTTGCCTATCTTGCTTCCTCTGCGCCTTCAGGGAAGAGCTGTATTTCTGAAATCCGCCGCTGCGTCGGCGGCGCTCTTACTGGGGCCTATCCATACTCTGAATGCTCAGTTGACGCACCGGAATCCTGCTTATTTAATGGAAGAACAATTGCCCACGGACAAAATATAGAAGCTTACCTAAACTCTTCTGTTACCTACGGTCAATCTTGTACAAAGCAAAGTCGCACCTGCAACAATGGAGTCCTTAACGGTTCCTATAACTTCTCAAGTTGTACCGTGGGAAGTGCCGCCAGCTGTTTATTCAACGGTCAGACGGTACCCCATGGGGGCTCTGTTGCTGCTTTTCAAAACTCTTCTGTTGCCTATGGTCAATCTTGCACAAAGCAAAGTCGCACCTGCAACAATGGAGTCCTTAACGGTTCCTACAACTTCTCAAGTTGTACCATGGGAAGTGCTGCCAGCTGTTTATTCAACGGTCAGACGGTACCCCATGGAGGTTCTGTTGCCGCTTTTCAAAAATCCAGCGTCTTCTTTGGTCAAACCTGCCAATCCGAGACAAGATTCTGTCAAAATGGAACGTTAACAGGATCTAATTCATATGCATCCTGTGCCATTGAGTCTCCTCGAGGTTGTCTTTTTGGAGGGCGAACCCTTGCACACGGAGAAAATGTCGTGGCATATCTGAACTCAATTGAACCTTACGGTCAAAACTGCAAACAGCAGTTACGCTACTGTCAAGATGGCTTACTCAGCGGTTCTTATAATCACTCATCCTGTACCATTCGAAAGTCTGTTTGTGTCCCACTGAAGGTCGCTTACTCTCGAACGGGAATTGCTCTACAAGGAAATCACTGTCAACGCAAAGTAATGTATGAGCGAACATTTACAAATCCATACAACGCGACCGCAATTTTTAATATTGACGTTCGATATGTGGACGACACCTATTTGATTGACGATCAAGAGGTAAAACCAAATCAATTTTTGCGTTTCAATGGTGACTATTATAAATGTAACGCCCCACACGCGGATAGATTTTCTAAAGTAGTTGGACCTAGCCAGACAGTGAAGCTCTCAGTAGCAGACAATCACGGAACAGCCGCTTCAATCGATGCGACAGTGTGCTTCGAAGGACTCTAAAATACCGTGCTCTTTTCGAGATGCTCCGTCAGCGCGACATCGTCGTTCTGGCGGAACATCACACCCAACAAGATCACTATTTTCCTTTTTTTACTTTCTTATTCTGAGCCATTTCTGCCTTACAAGCAGATGACAACTCATCCTTATGTTGTCTCATACATTTCATTATGCGCCCCTTCCCGGGCTTTATTTCTCCGCAAAACTTTTCCACGTCATCAGAGCAAGCCTCTTTTATTTCCTTGTAGTGCTCCTTCATCTTTTCCTGATGTGCTTTGCATTCCGCAGATAATTTATCCTTATTATCCTGAAGGCATTTAAAGATCTTTCCATCACCCGAATCAATCCCTGCACACAGGGCCCCTCGATCTTTCGCACAAGGACCACTGCCGACTTGCGCACCCACAGGCGATCCCATCCACAAAGCCAATGATACAATTATAAATAACCTATTCACAATCAACCTCCATGAATCACTATCATAGCAATGAGAAATATTCAGACTCAAATCCATTGAAGTCTTATCGTCTTTTGTCCGGCGACGAAACGAACAGCTCTTTCTACAAGATCAAGAGGCCCCAGAAGTGTTCCGAAAAATTTCGAACACCACGAAGAGAATATAGTGTGTTTTTGTGGAAGCAGAGAGAGAGTCAATATTTACCGATGATTACAGTACATAACCTCGATAAAGGTATACTTGCTTTCTTCCGATAGTAATCAAAGTTATGGCAGCAAATTATCTACATCTAAATCAAAGAGGAGTAACGCTGACCCAGGTGATGATCACAATGAGTGTCATCTCGGCCTTTAGTGTTGCGATCATGGCATTAATGCAAAATCAACTCAGTGTTCAGCAAGAGATGAATCTTAAAACGACTGCCCTTACTCTTCGTCAAAATCTCATTGGCACAATCGCGAACCATCAAGCCTGGTCCCAGACTCGCACTAAAAACTCCCTGATGAAATGCCTTCAACCAAACCAAATGTACTGCAATTCATCACAAATAAGCCGAACTCCCATTACCCTTTACGATGCTCGAGGAGGCCTGATTCACAGCTCTGCACCAACGGCAGGCTATACTACTGCAGGCCTCCCTTGTTCAACCTTTTCGAGTACGAGTGGCAATGATAGTTGCCCCCTCAAA
>JANJTG010000442.1 GCA_024711265.1 Bdellovibrio sp.
GATGGCCGGCGAATTCGCGCTGATCGACCGCTATTTCGCCCGCCCGACGCCCTCGGCGGAGCTCGGCCCCGGCGACGACTGCGCACTGCTGCAGCCGACGCCCGGCCGGCAGCTGGCGGTGACCACCGACATGCTGGTCGCCGGCACGCATTTCCTGCCCGGCATGATGTGGCGTCGCGCTGCGCACGCTGGAGAGCGCGACGATGTTGGACGGCGAGGTCCCTTCGGGCGTCCTCGATGCGCTGGTTTCCGTTCTCGGCCCCGGCGATCGCTTGCGCATTCGCCCGGGCGAAAAGGTGCCCGTCGATGGTTCCGTTGCCGAAGGCGAGAGCGCCGTCGACGAGTCGATGCTGACCGGCGAGCCGATCCCGGTAACCAAGCGCCCTGGCGACAAGGTGATCGGCGCGACGCTCAATACCAGCGGGGCCCTGGTCATGGTCGCGGAGAAGATCGGGACGCAGACCATGCTCTCCCAGATCGTGCAGATGGTGGCACAGGCCCAGCGCTCGCGTGCCCCGATGCAGCGCCTGGCGGATGTCGTCGCGGGCTGGTTCGTCCTCGTCGTCGTCCTGATTGCGCTCACCACCTTCGTGGTCTGGGGGCTCTTCGGGCCCCAACCGAGCTGGGCCTGCGGCCTCATCAACGCGGTGGCAGTGCTGATCATCGCCTGCCCCTGCGCCCTCGGCCTCGCCACGCCGATGTCGGTGATGGTGGCGACCGGCAAGGCCGCCACCCAGGGCGTGCTGTTTCGCGATGCGGCGGCGATCGAATCGCTGCGCAAGGTCGACACCCTGATCGTCGACAAGACCGGCACCCTGACCGAGGGGCGGCCCGCCTTCCATGGCGTGGTAGCCGCGCCGGGCGGAACGGAAGCCGCCGTGCTGCGGCTCGCCGCCAGCCTCGACCAGGGCAGCGAGCATCCGCTTGCCCACGCGATCGTGGCCGAGGCCCGCGAGCGCGGTCTTGTGCTCAGCACGCCGGTGAGCTTCGAGTCCTCGTCCGGCATCGGCGTGCGCGGCATCGTCGACGGCCGTCGCGTGGTGCTGGGCAACACTGCCCTGATGGACGACGAGCGCATCGGCTGGCAGGCGCTCGCGGAGCGCGCCGAGGCCCTGCGCCTGGAGGGCGCGAGCGTGATGTACCTCGCCGCCGACGGTGTGCTCGTCGGCCTCATCGCCGTCGCCGACCCGATCAAGGCCTCGACCCCTGAAGCGCTCGATGCACTGCGCGCAAGCGGGTTGCGGATCATCATGGCCACCGGCGACGGCCTCACCACGGCGCGCGCGGTCGGCACCCGCCTGGGCATCGACGAGGTCCATGGCGAAGTGAAGCCCGCCGACAAGAACGACCTCGTTGGCAGGCTGCAGGCCGAAGGCCGCATCGTCGCCATGGCCGGCGACGGCATCAACGACGCCCCGGCGCTGGCGCGCGCGGACGTGGGCATCGCGATGGGCACCGGAACCGACGTCGCCATGAACAGCGCCCACCTGACCCTGGTCAAGGGCGATCTTCGCGGCATCACCAGCGCGCGCCGCCTCTCCGTCGCCACGGTGCGCAACATGCACCAGAACCTCGCCTTCGCCTTCCTGTACAACGCGGCGGGCGTGCCGATCGCGGCCGGGGTGCTCTATCCGGCATTCGGACTCCTGCTGTCGCCCCTGATCGCCGCCCTGGCGATGAGCTTCAGTTCAGCGTCCGTGGTCGGCAACGCGCTGCGCCTCGGACGGCAAAGGATCTGATTGTCTTCGTCTTGTGGCCGATCTACAGCGAAGCGGTTTCCAGGCGGGTGACGCTGATATGACGCGTATCCACATTGACGGCAGGTCATGAAGGCGAAAGGAGCTGTCGAGCGAATCGCATCGCTGAATACCATAGCCCCCTATGGTATTCAGAGGTGTTCGATGAGCCACACCATTCGTGATCAGGCCAGGCTGCTGGCCCGCGTCCGCCGCATCCGCGGCCAGGTCGAGGCGCTGGAGCGCGCGCTCGCCGCCGAAAAGGAATGCGCCGAAATCCTGCACCAGATCGCAGCGGTGCGCGGCGCCACCAACGGGCTGATGGCCGAAGTGCTCGAGGAGCACGTCCGCACCCACATCGCCGACCCGGCAATCCTCGATGGCGCCGAGCGCATGAAAGGCGCCGACGAGTTGATC
>JANJTG010000448.1 GCA_024711265.1 Bdellovibrio sp.
TTTAAAGTGCAGCCCGCACAGAAAGAGCGCGCCGATTTGGAGCCGTTGGCAAAGTCACTTGGATTATTGGAAATGACTTCGTTAGATTGTTTTCCGTCGCAATAATTTACGGTGAGGCCTGTAAATGAATAGAAATTGTAGTTTTTAAGTCCATTGTTATTAAGAGCCACAGCACAGGGGGCTCCCAGAAGCGGTCCGAAGTCTGCGACTAAAGATCTTTCCACTTTCGATTTTTCTACTCGCGGATCGTACTTAATGACGCCATTTTGCATAAGTTGTTTGAAGGAAGCTACCTTGGGCGCTGAAAAATTCACGTCGATATAAATCGGCAGAATATTCCATCCAAAAAGAGCCGTGTTAGCAAGATCCGTCATGAAGACTTTGTTCATTCTCTGGGTTTGAAACCAAGGGTCGTACATTTTGCAGGTAGCAAGTTCAGAGTAAGGATTAAAGAGATTGGGATCAGAAGTTTTGCCTGCTAAAGGAATCAAAGCATCGGCATAAGTCGACACCGCATAGAGATCCACCATGCTTTTAATCATAAGGCGAGTGCAGTCGACAGAGTTGTAACAGATGACTTGTCCGGGGCCATTGCCGGTGCTTTTCCAAGACAGCAAAGGCGTCTGATCAAAAGTCGTAGGGGTGAACTTTGCAGACTCGTCGTCCTTGGATTGCAGTTGGAGCATTTCTTTAGCCCATGGAGCAAACCCTGACTTGTTAACCGTATACCCCGACTTATTCCAGTAGTTTTGTTTTTCAAGTTCGTTGCAGTAGGGGAGAACTTGAGACGAGACTGTTTTAAAGAAATCCACGTGTTCACTCAAAGAACGTTTCTCTGAGTATTGCATCTGAGTCATATTTTTGAGTTGAGAAACTCTTTCGATATCTGATTTTAAAAAGTCCAGCGTTTCATCGGCAGCAAGGCGAACTTCCGTGCACATGTAATACAACTCATTCATCATGTTTTCCGAGGAACGATAAGTCATGAGTTCCGCTGATACCATTTTGCTAAGACCGACAGCTCCGATTTGATCTTGCAGAAGATTCAAGTGAGTGATCGCATTCTGGTATTTGGTTTTCATAAGGCCGCGAGATTGAATGATGTTTTTGCGGAAATTAGAAAGCCATTCCTGTGCGCTATCGAAAGATTGAGTTCCAAGAAAATCGTTATTGACGCCTCGAACCCCTTTTTCCAAAAGTTCCGCGTCAGATCCAACGGGAACAGTGTCAAAAA
>JANJTG010000475.1 GCA_024711265.1 Bdellovibrio sp.
GGTCAGGCGGAATCGAATCATGAACGGCCCTTAAATATTGTCGCGTATAAGCGACACTTGTCGTTGACATACGCCTCCTGTCGTCTATGATCGTCAACAAGCGTCGCCTATACGCGACAGCTGTTGACGCCATTCGACAGGAGCGACCAGATGGAAACTTACATCACCACCGACGAACTCGCCACCCGCATCCACTACGACGCGCGGACCATCCGCACTCGCCTGAAGGACGCGGTGCTGCTGGAGGGCGTGCACTACATCCGGCCGTTTGGTGGCCGGAAGCTCCTCTTCATCTGGGAGGCAATCCAGCGGGACATTGGCAAGGTGTCTTGTGGGCGGGCACCGGCGATGGACGCCATTCCCATGGCAAGCGGTCGGGTGGCGCATGGCTAAGGTCCGCGTTCGCCCCGAGACGGGGACCCTCTACCTCGACTTCTTCTTTCGAGGCGTGCGCTGCAGGGAGCAGACCGCGCTTCAGGACACCGCAGAAAATCGCCGCAAGGTCCAGTCGTTGCTGAACCGCATCACCAAGGAAATCCGTCAGGGGAGCTTTGACTACGCGGCAACGTTTCCGGAGAGCCCTCGAGGGGAGCGGTTTGCGCCTGGCAAGGAGGTCAGGCCTGAGGCGCAGGTGCGGCGTGCGCCGACGGATGAGGCCAATGTGTCGATTCCGGACTTCAGAACCTTCTCTATCACCTGGCGTGCGGAAATGGCACCGCAGTGGCGGCGACAGCATCGTGAGAGCGTGGACGCCACGTTCGACGCGCATCTGTTGGCGGAGTTCGGGAGCCGGCGGGTCGATTCGATCACCAAGGCCGATGTGCTGAGATTCCGCGCCAGATTGGCTGATCTGCCTGGTCGCTCCAGTCCCAAGCTGTCGCCGACGACCGTCAATCGCACGATGGGTCTGCTGCGGCAGTGCATGACGGAAGCCAGCGAACGCTTCGGGATGCTGGACATCTTCAAAGGGGTGAAACGGTTGAAGGGGAGGCGCTCCGACGTCAAACCGTTTTCGCTGGCGGAGGTGGAGAGGGTTCGCAACACCATCCGTCCGGACTATCGGAACTACGTTA